>SKPY01000015.1 GCA_007119305.1 Nitriliruptorales bacterium | reverse complement strand
GTCATGTGCCGACGACCGACGGCGAGGGGCAGGTGGTCGCCCCGGCGTGGTCCCTCGGACACGCCTCGGCACCCGCCGGGTCGTTGACCTGTGCGACCGCCGCCGACGTCCTGCGCTTCGCCAGGTTGCACCTCGACGAGGGCCGCGCCGCCGACGGCACCCAAGTCCTGTCACCCGCTGCCGTGCACGCCATGCAGGAGCCCCAGGCGGAGCTCCCCGACAAGGTGACGTACGGGGACGCGTTGGGGTTGGGCTGGTTCCTCATGGACTGGGACGGCAAGCGGGTCATCGGCCACGACGGCGGCACGATTGGTCAGGCCGCGTTCCTGCGGATCTGCCCCGAGGCCAACCTGGCGGTGTCGCTGGTGACCAACGGCGGTTCCGCCCGTGAGGTGTTCCGGACCCTGTTCGACGAGATCTTCTCCGAGCTCGCCGGAGTGCGGGTGCCGCCGCGGCCGCGCCCGCTCGAGGATGCCAGCGCTGTCGACCTGGCTCGCTACGCGGGGACGTACACCCGCCACAACGCGACGACCGCGGTCAAGCTCGAGGGCCACAGGCTGATGCTGCACGTCACGCTCGCGGGCCCCCTTGCCGCGCTCATGCCGCAGGCCGAGCCGGCCGAGCTGCTGCCCACGGGCAACGACGTGTTCGTGGTCAGCGTGCTGGGCAGCCACATGCCGGTGGTGTTCTACGACTTCGATGCGGACGGTCGTCCGGGGTGGGTGCACCTCGGCGCCCGCGCGCACCGCAGGGTCCGCTGACGACGGCGGGGCGTCCGCGCCGCCGCGCTCGGTCGACGCTGTCGGCCTCCACACCGGCGCGTCGGCCAGGAGGCCGGCGTCTGACTTGTCGGGCGGCGTGGTTTTTCATCACCGGCGGCGCCGAGGACGCCTCCGAGGCGCGCCTCGTCGCCGAGCACGGCGATCCGGCTCGACGCCGCCTTCGACAGCATCGACGATCTCACCAGGGTCCCCGGCTCGGCGAGGGGCGGCTTGAAGGTGTCGAGGAGCACGGACTCGCCTGTGTCTGACCGGAGCGCGCGGTGATGGACCGCGTCGTCGGCGGGACCGCCGTGCTCCTCTTGGGACCGGACGCGGCCGAGTCCGCCCGCCGTTGCCCCGAAGCCCACGTCCGACGCTGTGGCGGCCCCTGAAACGAGCTCGACGAGGAGACGACGTCCCCACGTTTAGGCCGGCGCGCCACCGCGCAGGTTTCCAGGTGTCCACGACAACAAGGAGGACGCACAGTGGCTGTTGCACGCGTGACCGAGATCAGCTCGACGTCACCGGAGAGCTTCGAGGACGCCATCACCAAGGGCATCGAGCGGGCGAACCGGACCCTGCGTCACGTGGAGGGCGCCTGGATCAAGGAGCAGCAGGTCCGGGTCCACGAGGGGCAGATCACCGACTTCAAGGTGAACATGCTCATCACCTTCATCCTCGAGGACTGACAAGCAGCTTCTCCGGTGGCCGCGCCCTGCGCGGCCGCCGCACCACGACCGCCCACGACACCCTCGGCGCCGGCGGGTCCAGTCCACGGCAGGCTCGGGCATGGGGAGTGCGTGCGCCGGAGCCCGGTCCTACTGGCGGCATGCGGCGAGGCAACGTCCTGTCGGCAGGCCGTACGTCCGGCAGCACCGCGGGGCCAGGGCTGCCGGCCCTCGCCCGGCAGCGACGGATCAGTGCGGACCGCGTCGAGCCAGTGCTCAAGGGTCGGCACCGCCGCATGTCGTTCGAGCGCAGCGATGACGTTGGCCTGGGGTTGGGAGCGCTGCTGAGCGGTGACGCCGCGCCGGCGTTCCCAACCCCCTGGTACAGGCGGGGGCACGGGGCGGCGGCGGCAGCACGAGCGCCGGTCCCCAGAGAGGGGACGTGCCTCGGCCTCGCCGGATTGCTCCGGCAAGCCCCCCGGAAGGCACGTCCCCTCTCGCTGCTGTGGTGCCCGCAGGGCGGCCAGCTCAATCCTGGCCGGTTGCACACCCCGACAGGCCCGACGCCGCCGCGGACGAGCCCGTGCTCAGGCGCGTTCGTACGTGCCCACGAGGCGGTTCATCCCGAGGACGTTCGGCTCGACCTTCTCGAGGAGCTCCCAGAGGGTCAGCCCCTCGGGCAGGTTGGGCTGGTTGTCGAGGGCGAGCACCCAGAAGAAGTAGTGGTGCGTGCCGTGGCCTTCGGGTGGCATCGGCCCGCCATAGCCGACCTTGCCGAAGTCCGTCTGCCCGGCGGTGCCTTCCCCGGTGCCCTCGGCGACGCTCGTCGTCGAGGCTGGCACGTTGTAGAGCACCCAGTGCACGAACCCGTAGGTCCCGGGTGACACGAGCGGCGCGTCGGGGTCGTGGCAGATCACCGCGAAGGACTGCGCGTCCTGCGGCGCGTTCGTCCACTCCAGCGGCGGCGAGACGTCCTCGCCCTCGCCGGTGTGCTTCGTCGGGATCGTCCCGCCCTGCTCGAACGCGCTGCTCGACAGCTGCATGTCCGACAATGCGAACCCCATGCTGGCTCCTCCCTGTCGCGGTCGGTTGTCCATCCCGGATCATTGCATCTGCAGCCGGGGCGCCAAACCCCGTGGGCACGGCGGCACCGCAATGGGGTTGACGCCAGGCACCCGGACCGGTACAGGCATGGGGAAGGAACCCTACGCGACACGGGAAGGACACGCCTCGTGGCCAAGACCATCATCGTCGGCGACGGCCCCGGCGGGCTGTCCGCCGCGCTGTTCCTCGCCAAGTCCGGGCACGAGGCCGTCGTGTACGGCCGGGACGAGACCGCCATGCACTACGCCCACCTGCACAACTACCTGGGGTTGCCTGACACCGGGGGCACACGGTTCCAGGAGGTCGCGCGCGCCCAGGCGGCCGGGCACGGTGCCGTCCTGCGCGCCACCGGAGTCGACGCCGTCGAGCCCGCCGGTGAGCGCTTCGCGGTGCGGCCAGAGGACGGCGACGAGGAGCACGCCGACTACATCATCCTCGCGGGTGCGCAGGACTCGCATCGGCTCGCTGAGGCGCTGGGGGCGGAGCGGACCCAGCGCGGGGTGCGGGTCGACACCGAGTACCGCACCACCGTGGACCGTGTCTACGCGGTGGGGCGGGCGGCCCGGGTCAACCGCAGCCAGGCGATCATCTCCGCGGGCGCGGGCGCGACCGCGGCTCTTGACATCCTCGCCCGCGAGGCTGGCAAGGACGTGGTGGACTGGGACACCCCCGAGCACTGACGGCGCGCGTGGACCGGTAGTCCGAGCGCTGACGGCGCGCGGGGGTCCGGGCTGCCGGCGGACGCCACGGCGGCTCGGGTCACTGGCAGCGGAAGCTGGGCACGAAGCCTTCCTCGAGCAGGCAGGCGACGCGCGCGTCGACGGCCGCGGCGCCACCGACGATGGTGACGCGGCCGGGGTCGTCGCTCGCGAGCCAGGCGGCAAGCGGTGGCGACAGCTGCCGCGGCGCCGTCAGCAGCAGAGGCGCACCCCGGACGGCGCCGGCCAGCGGTCCCGCAGCCAGGGCGTCCGGGAACGTCGCAGCGCTTGCGAGCAGCGGAGGCGCATCGAGACCCAGCGCCCGGGCGTGGCGGGCGACGGCGGCAGCGGTGGCGACACGCTCGAGTCCCGCCAGCCGCTCGACGTCGGGCAGACCGGCGATGAGCGCATCGGGCACCACGCCGGGCCCGCCTGCGACCAGCACACGTTCGGCGCCGACGCGCCGCACCGCGTCGTCGACACGCGCCGGATCGTCGCGCGAGAAGGTGAGCAGGATCGGGTGCGGGCCGGCCGCGGCGAGCGCGCTGGCGCTCAGGGCATCGGGGAAGTCGGCTCCCGAGGCGAGCAGCACCGTCGTGCCGTCCGCGCCCCGCGCCGTAGCCGTCTCGGCGATGAGCTCCGCGGTCTCATAGCGGTTCTCCCCCCGGATGCGCCCGACGTCGATGCCCCGTTCGGCGACGGCGTCCGCCACCGCGTCGCCGAGGGGGCCGACGAGCAGCGCCTCATGCGGGCGCAGGCGCGTGAGCTCGTCCCCCACGATGTCCGGCAGGTGGCCCTCGGGTGCGAGCAGGACAGGGCCGCCCAGCGCGCCGGCGAGCGCGGCCGCCGCCAGGCCGTCGGGGAAGCGCTGACCGGTCACGAGCACGACGCCTGGCGCTCCGTCCGGCCAGCCGGCCTGGCTGAGCGCGACGGCGGTGTGGTACCGGGTCGCGCCGGAGATGCGGTCGGCGTGCTGCGGGGGATGTGCCCGGGACGCCACGACGGCGCCCGTGTCGTCGAGCACCCCGAAGCAGTGCCCCCGCTCGCGAGCTCCGTCGATGATCGCGGGCAGGGCGGCTGCGGTGCGGTGACCGCTGCCGAGGTTGTCGTGCTGGAGGACCACCGCGCGGGGGCGCAGCCCCGCGAGCACGTTGTGGGCGATCTGCTCCGGGGGGATGCCGGTCGTGTCACCGGAGCTCACCGACCACATCTTCTGGACGAGCCCGAGCTCGGCGATGACGCCGGCGACGCGGTCGTTCGTCGCGCCGTACGGGGGCCGCACGAGCGCAGGGGTACCGCCTGCAGCCGCCTGGACGGTCTCGTTCGTCTGCACGATCGACTGGCGGATCTGGGCGTTCGTCCGCCCGGTGAACACCTCGTGCGCCCACGAGTGGTTGCCGATCACATGGCCCTCGGCTGCGGTGCGGGCGACGAGCTCGGGGTGGGTGGCGGCGAGGCCGCCGATCACGAAGAACGTCGCGCGCACGTCACGGGCCGCGAGCGTGTCGAGGACGAGGTCGGTGACGCCGGGCTGCGGGCCGTCATCGAAGGTGAGCGCCACGCGGCCAGCCGGACACGCGCCCTGCGCCGCACTCGTCGGCGTTGCTGCGCCGAGCAGGGCAGCAGCCAGGGCCAGCACCAGCGCCCGCGCAGCCACGGCGCGACCCCCGCGCTGCCGCGCCGGTGCCGGTGGGGTCGCTGTGGCATGTGCGAGGCAGCGTACCCGAGGCCGGGGGACTACCCCCGGCAGCGCTGAGGGACAGCTTGGTGTCTTGGGTATGCTCGATCCACGACGACGCACGCAGACGACGCGGATGAACAGGAGCAGACGTGGCCGACGCGATCACCAAGGGCCCAGAGGGTCTCAACGTCCCCGACGAGCCGATCATCCCCTTCATCGAAGGCGACGGCACCGGCCCCGACATCTGGGCGGCGTCCCAGCGCGTGTTCGACGCAGCTGTGGAGAAGGCCTACGCCGGCGACCGCCGCATCGCCTGGAAGGAGGTCCTCGCCGGAGCCAAGGCCAACGACGCCGTCGGCAGCTGGCTTCCGGACGAGACCGTCGCTGCGTTCCGCGAGTACCTCGTGGGGATCAAGGGCCCGCTGACCACGCCGGTGGGCGAGGGCTTCCGCAGCTTGAACGTCGCGCTGCGCCAGATCCTCGACCTCTACGTCTGCCTGCGCCCCGTGCGCTGGTACACCGGCGTGCCGAGCCCGGTGAAGCGCCCGGAGAAGGTCGACATGGTGATCTTCCGGGAGAACACCGAGGACGTCTACGCCGGCAAGGAGCTCCAGGCCGGCAGCGAGGACGCGAAGAAGGCCATCGACTTCTTCGCCGAGACCTACGGCTGGGAGATCAGGCCGGATTCGGGCATCGGCATCAAGCCCATCAGCGCAACCGGGTCGAAGCGGCTCGTGCGCGCGGCGATCAACTACGCTCTCGAGAACCACCGCAAGTCGGTCACGCTGGTGCACAAGGGCAACATCATGAAGTTCACCGAGGGGGCGTTCCGCACCTGGGGCTACGAGGTCGTCCGCGACGAGTTCAGCGACGTGGCGGTCAGCTGGGACGACTGCGGCGGCGATCCCGGCGACAAGCTCCTCGTGCAGGACATGATCGCGGACGCGATGCTCCAGTTCATCTTGCTGCGGCCCGAGAACCACGACGTCATCGCGACGATGAACCTGAACGGCGACTACCTGTCCGACGCGCTGGCCGCGCAGGTCGGCGGGATCGGGATCGCGCCCGGCGGCAACATCAACTACGAGACCGGCCACTCGGTCTTCGAGGCCACCCACGGCACTGCCCCGAAGTACGCGGGCCAGGACAAGGTCAACCCCGGCTCGGTGATCCTGTCCGGCGTGGAGATGCTGCGCCGCATGGGCTGGGAGGAGGCCGCCGCGCGCATCGTGAAGGGCCTGGAGGCCACGATCGCCGACAAGGTCGTCACCTACGACTTCGCCCGGCTCATGGACGGTGCCACCGAGGTGAGGACGAGCGAGTTCGCCACCGCCATGATCGAACGCATGTAGGGGCCCCCGGGGGACCATCGCCCCCGGGCAACGGGGTCGAAGGGCACTATCCGCGCTGCTCGCATGCCGGAATGGTGGTGGCGAGCTACCACCTCCGGAGGCGCGATGGAAACGCCCGCGGACGGAGCGCGTGTCATGGACGTCGCTGGTCTCGACGCCCTCATCCGCGTGCTGGGGGAGCGCGGGTACGAGGTGGTCGGACCGCAGGTGCGCGACGGCGCGATCGTCTACGACGGCATCGGCGGCGCCGCGGATCTGCCGGTCGGTTGGGGTGACGAGCAGGCCCCGGGCCACTACCGCTTGGTCCCCCGCGACGACGACGCCTGCTTCGGCTACGCGGTCGGCCCGCACTCCTGGAAGCGGTACCTGCTCCCGCCGCGCTCGAAGGTGTTCGAAGCCGAACGCGGCGCGAAGGTGTTCGCGCTCCGTTCCGCCGAGGTGCCCCGCAAGCGCTTCGCATTCGTGGGTGTCAGACCCTGCGAGCTGGCCGCGATCAGCATCCAGGATCACGTCTTCCTGCGGGACACGGCACGCGACGTCCTCTACGCCTCCCGGCGGGAGGACATCGTCCTCGTCGCGGTCGAGTGCACCGAGCCGTCAGGCACCTGCTTCTGCGCCTCGATGGGCACCGGACCAGCAGTCACAAACGGCTTCGATGTCGCTCTCACCGAGCTGCTCGACGGCCAGCACCGCTTCGTGGCGTCTGCAGGCAGCGAGCTGGGGCGGGAGCTGCTCGCCGCGGTCGGCGCCGAGGAGGCCGCGCAGGCCGACGTGGACCGCGCCACGACGGCGGTCGACGAGGCTGCGCAGCGCATGGGGCGGACGCTCGACACCGAGGGTCTGGCCGAAGCGTTGTACGCCAACCTCGAGCATCGCCGCTGGTCGGAGATCGCCGAACGCTGCCTCGGGTGCGGGAACTGCACGCTGGTGTGCCCGACGTGCTTCTGCACGTCCGTCATCGACACCAACGACGTGACCGGCACCGGCGCGCTCCGCGAGCGTGTCTGGGACTCGTGCTTCACCATCGGCTTCTCGTACATCCACGGGGGGAGCATCCGGCCGTCGCTGCG
>SKPY01000045.1 GCA_007119305.1 Nitriliruptorales bacterium | reverse complement strand
CTCGACCCTGCCCGCAACCGCGTGCCGGACGAGCGCTGGCAGCCGCGCGTAGTCGGCGAAGCCGTGGACGCCGGCCACCTCCGGCAGCGCCGCGGCGAGCTCGCCACCGTGCTGCTCGGCCATGCAGCCGATCACGAGCACGGCCGGTCGCGTGTCGTGGCGCCCCGGCAGCGCGCAGGTGTCCAGGATCGTCTCGACGGACTCGCGCCGCGCCGGCTCGATGAACGTGCAGGTGTTGACCAGCACGCAGTCGGCGGCGCTGGGGTCGTCCACGAGGTCGAGGCCGCTCGCGGCGAGCGCACCCCCGAGCTGCGCGCTGTCCGCCTCGTTCCGGCCGCAGCCGAGCGTCACAAGCGCCACGCGCGGCGGGTTCATCGTCCGCTGCCGACCAGCACGGACGCGCCTGCCGGGTAGCCCCACAGGCCCACCACGACGAGCGCCACGACCAGCACGAGGATCAGCAGCGCGAGGATCAGCACCCGGGCCGAGCTCTGCCACGTGGCCTGCTCCACGGTGACGTCAGCGGATCTGGGCAGCCGGCGCCGGGGCTCGGCGTCGCGGCTGCCGGCGTCGTAGGCCGCCACCAGCGGGTCGGGGTCGACGCCGAGGAACTTCGCGTACGAGGTGATGAAGCCGCGCACGTACACGGCACCGCCGAGGTCGGCGAAGTCCTCCTCCTCGATGGCCGCGAGATAGGACTCGCGCGCCCGCGTTCCCCTGGCCACGTCCGCGAGGGAGTGACCCTGCCGCCGTCGTGCAGCGCGCAGCGTGTCACCGATCCCCAGGGGTTGCGTTCCGTGCGGCACCGACCGTGCAGCGTATCGGACACCGGTGGGCCGCGACGAACCCGTGAGCCCGTCACGGGGCCAGACCTGCGAGGACGTGGTCGGCCAGCGTGACGTCGCCTTCGACGACGACGTCAGGCACGCGGCCCTCTGCCCAGCGCAGTCGCCCCTCGGCGAGCAGGGCGAGGGTGGCGGCGTGCAGCCGCACCGTCGTGTCGGGCCGGGCGGTCACGCGCGGCCCGTACTGGCGTCGTGCGAAGTCGATGCCCCAGGTCCGGCGTGGCCCGTGCGCCTCGTCGGGCGGCCCGGTCCACACCACCAGCCGGAGCACGCCGGCCCGGACGTCGAGGCGAGGCAGCACGAGCGCGGGCAGCGTGTCGAGCACCCCGGTGGCGAGCGCGTCGCCGACCGCGCGAGGAACCGCGGACTGGGTGGGTGGGGCGGGGACGGCAGGCACCGATGCGGCGATGTCCGCGGTGTGCACCCACTCGTCCACGATCCGGCGGCAGACGAGCACCGCAAGGGGGCGGCGGCCATACACCGTGCGCACCTGCACCCGCATGGCCAGGCGTGGCACGCGCGCGACCACCCCCGCCAGCCGCGCGCCAGCCTGGGCGAGGCGAGCGAGCAGCTCCGCCGGCTCCACGTCGGCCAGACCCGCTACGGCCTCGACCGTCCAGCGCTCGAGGTCGGCGCCGCCACCGGACCGCATGAGCGGGAGCAGCCGGCGTGTCACCGCCGCCTCATCCACGGCGACGAGATGCGCCACCACGTCGTGCACCCGCCAGGGCGGCAGGCACGGGCGCGCCCAGTCCCCTGCAGGGACAGCGCGCAGCAGGTCGAGCGTGGCGCTCCGCTGCGCCTCGAGGGCGCTCGCCAGCCGCCTGCCCATGCCACGCCCCCGTCAGCGAACTAGCCCATCCGGACTGTTTTTCGGTTAGCCCTCGAGATCACACCGTGTCATGACGATCGACTGAACGCACCAGTCCACACGCGGCCCGGCCTTGCGGTCGCGCCGCAGCCCAACGAACGAGAGCGCGCGATGAGCCACCAGAGCACCTACCGGGCGGTCCCGGCAGCGACCCTACCACTTCGAGTGCTGGCGGCTGCGCTCGTCACCGTGCTGCTCGCCGCGCTGCTCGCGCCGGTCGGGGCGCCACTGCGCACGTTCCTGCTCCCCGCAGGCGTGGAGCTGCCAGCCGACGCGCGGGTCTTGAGCTCCGTGCCGGTCGCCGACGCCCTCGTCGTCGCCGCCGCGGCGCTGCCCGACGGCGCCGTCGCCCTCGATGAGCCCGTCGCCTTCCAGTCGCTCGTCACCGCCTCGGTGGACGGCGTCGACCGCATCGACAGCGCGGTCGCGTCAACGCGGGCGCCGGACGTGTGGGACGCCACCCGCGGTGAGAAGACCGTCGTCGCGCTCGTCGACACCGGCGTCGCGCCCATACCGGCCCTGACCGACGCGGTTGCCGGAGAGATCGACTTCACCGGCACCGGCGGCGGCGACGGCTACGGCCACGGCACGTACATGGCCTCGCTCATCGCAGCGCGTGGCGGGGACCTCCCAGGCGTCGCTCCCGGCACCGGCGTGCTGTCGCTCAAGGTCGCCGACGAGACCGGCGCGAGCGACCTCGGCACCGTCATGAGCGCCCTGCAGTGGCTGTACGGCCCCGGCCGCGCCGTGGGCATCCGCATCGCCACGCTCGCCCTCGGCGTCGACGCCGAGTCGGACGCCGCCGAACTGCTCGATCTGGCCACCGCGCGGCTCGCCGCCGACGGGGTCCTCGTCGTCACGGCCGCCGGCAACGAGGGTCCGGGCGAGCTCAGCTCTCCCGCGACCTCGCCGGGCACGTTCTCCGTCGGTGCTGTGGACGACCAGGGCACCCCCGAGCGCCACGACGACACACCTGCCGAGTTCAGCGCCACGGGCGTCGACCGCGCTGGCGTGGCCCAGCCCGACGTGGTCGCGTCCGGCGTCGACGTCGTCGGTCACATGCACCCTGACGCCGCCATCGCCCAGGAGCACGAGGACGCTGTCATCGAGGAGGGGCTGATCCGCGGCAGCGGGACCTCGATGTCCACCGCGCTCACCGCCGGGGTTGCCGCGCTCGCGCTGTCGGCCCGCCCTGATCTCGACGGTCAGGCGCTCGCGGAGGCGCTGCGCGCCGCCGGCGGCGAGCTCGACGCTCCCGACACCCTCGTGGCTGCAAGCGCCCTGCCTGAGCGGCGCCAGCCGCTGCCCGGCCACCAGGCGCAGGCGCCGAACGGCAACGCCAAGGGCTGGGAGCAGCGCGCCATCCCGGCGCTGCGCTGGCACGACGAGCTCGACGGCCCCCAGGGCCAGACAGTTCGCTGGCAGACGGTGAGATGGCAGACGGTGAGATGGCAGGGCCAGTCCTGGAATCACCAGCAGTGGGGCTCGATCCGCTGGGGCACGGTCCGCTGGCAAACCGTCCGCTGGCAGGGCGACCACTGGGGCAGCGCCGACTGGGACTGGTCGGTGTGGGGCACCGTCCGCTGGCAGGCCGGCGGCTGGCAGGGTGACGAGTGGGCTGGCGAGGACTGGCAGACCGTGCGCTGGCAGACCGTGCGCTGGCAGACCGTGCGCTGGCAGACCGTGCGCTGGCAGACCGTCCGCTGGCAGACCGTCCGCTGGGCCTAGCGGTGGGTGCCCCTCGTGAACGCCGAGGCTGATGCCCGTTCGGCACGCCGAGCGGGTGGGCTGACCCCCGGCACACGCTGGCTGCTCGTCGGCCTCACCGCCGCTGCTGTCGCAGTGGCGGCGGCTGTCGTACTCATCGACACGCACACGCCGTCGCTCACCGCGATCGCCGTCCTCACGGCGGCGATCGTCGCTGGTGAGGCGTTCAACATCGACCTGCCGTTCCGGCGGGCGGGCTCGGCGCGCTACGGGCTCGGCGACCTCAGCCTCACCGCGGGTCTGCTGCTGCTGTCGGGCACCGAGGTGCTCGTGGCCGCCGCGCTGGCCATGATGATCTCGGGCTTCATCGACCGGCCCCCCCTCGTGCGCCGGCTGTTCAACCTGTCCCAGTACGTCCTCGCCACCGGCGTCGCGGCGGGGGTCGTCGAGCTGCTGGTCTCCGAGACCGGACAGCTGTCACTGGGCCTGTTCGGGGCGGCTGCGCTGGGCATCTTGCTCTTCACGCTCATCAACGTGGTTGCGGTCGCCGGCGGAATCGCTCTGAACAGCAGGGAGAGCTGGATCGGCGGCCTGCAGCGGATCATGCCCGTCGGACTGCTGATCGGCCTGGGCAACGCCGCGCTGGGGCTCATCGCCGTGGCGGTGCTCGAGTCGCACCCGTGGGCCCTGCCCGCCGTGGCCGTACCGCTCGTGCTCATGTTCAGCGCCTCCCGTCAGGAGGTGCGCGCGAAGATCGACCGGGAACGCTCCGAGGCGTACGTCACTATCGAACAGCACCTGGCGGAGACCGTGGACGCCGCCGTCGTCGCTGGTCTGCTCGCCGACGGCGCGCGCCGGATCCTCGGCTGCAGCGCCGCTGTGTGGCGCGACGGCCGCTGGATCGGCGAGGTCCCCGAAGGCAGCACCGAGTGCCCGGTCGACCCGGGGCTCGCCGTCCCTCTGGTGGCGCTTGGTCCCGGCCTCGGCCCGGCGACGGACGGACGCTGCATCGCCGTCGGCCTTGGGGGTGGGGTCCTCGTGGCCTGGCAGGGTGAGGTCGGCGTCGACCGCAAGGCCGACGAGTGGCTCGAGCGGCTCGCCCAGTCGGGCCGGGCGCACTTCGAGCGCGCCGAGGCAGCCAGCGCGCTCGCCCACGAGCAGGCGACGCTGCGCGCCGTGGTGGACGGGACGAAGGACGGCATCTGCGTGTTCGACGCCCAGGGCGTCGTGCGGCTCTGGAACCCCGCGATGGCCCGGCTGTCCGGAGCCGCGGCGAGCGCCGCCCTCGGCCGGGGCGTGTGGCACGTTCTGGGGGCAGGTCCGTGGACGACCGACGGCGTGTACGACGTCCCGCGCGACGACGGGGAGCGGGTGTGGCGCCTGTCGGTGTCGAGCCTGCGCGACGCCGGGCACGGCGCCATGCGGGTCGCGGTGGTGCACGACGTGACCACCGAGCGGCGCGTGGCCAGGATGAAGGACGACATGCTCGCGGTGGTCTCGCACGAGCTGCGTACGCCGCTCACCCCCATCAAGGCCAGCGCCCAGCTGCTGCGCCGGCGCTGGGAGCGCATGGAGCCGACGAGCCGCGAGGACCTGCTCGAGCGCATCGAGGAACGCGCCGACCACCTCACCCGGCTGGTCGGCGACATCCTGCTCGTCGGCCAGCTGTCCGCCTCGAGCCGTCTCGGTCTCGAGGTGGCGCCGACCGAGACCGACCTCGCGGGTCTGCTCCACGAGATCGTGGCCGCCCAGCGGACGTCCCACCCCACCCACGATCTCGCGCTGACCACCCCCGACGTCGTGACGGCCCACACGGACCCGGTGCGGGTCCGCCAGATCGTCGACAACCTCATCGACAACGCCTGCAAGTTCTCCGACCCCGGGTCCACGGTGGACGTGTCGGTGGCGGTTCACGACGGCAGCGCGACGGTGTCCGTCGCCGACACCGGGCGCGGGATCCCGCGCGAGGACCTCGAGCGGGTCTTCGACCGCTTCGAGCGGGTGGAGGACCCCCTCATCATGACCACGTCCGGCGCGGGCCTCGGTCTCTACATCGTCCGTGAGGTGAGCTCGGCACTCGGCGGCAACGTCGCCATCGACAGCGCGCTCGGGCGGGGCACCACCGTGAGCGTGCACCTGCCGCTGCACCTGCCGGACCCCAGGCTCGCGCAGCCCCACGGCCCTCTCCCCATGGCGAACGTCCAGACGTTCTAGGACCTTCGGCCCTGGTTCGAGAGGCTTTGGGCCGCCATGGTGGGCCCTACCCCGCCCCTGAGATGCACGCAGAGGATCTCCTGTGAAACCCGCCACCGGCCTCGAGCTCTGGGGACACTGCCGCACCTGCGCGCGCTGGTTCCTCATGAGCGCCAACGCCTCCTCGCCTCCAGGCAGCGCCGCCGCATGGACCTGCCCCGTCTGCGCCCAGACGCTCCACGCGGTCGAGCACCGCATCGACCTCAGCGGACGCCACGCGACCCGCCAGCTCGCCCACGCGGGCTCGCCGCCCAGCAGCTGGCTCGGCTGAGGTCGAGCGCAGGCTCAGGCGCGCTCGGCCGGCCGCGGCTACCCTGCGTCCTGCCACGCGGTCACGCGTGGCGACGAGCCAGCCGGGAGGTTGCGGTGGGACCGTTGCAGGGTGTCCGCGTCGTGGAGATCGCCGGCATCGGGCCCGGACCGTTCGCCGGGATGATGCTCGCCGACGCGGGCGCCGACGTGCTCCGGGTCGACCGGGTGTCCCACGTCCACGCTGCTGCAGACCCCGCCCACGACGTGCTGAGTCGGGGCCGGCGCTCCGTGGCGGTGGACCTGAAGCAGCCTGACGGCGCCGAGGTCGTGCTCGCACTCGTCGCGGGCGCCGACGCGCTGATCGAGGGCTTCCGGCCGGGCGTGGCCGAGCGGCTGGGCATCGGGCCCGACGCCTGCCTGGCCCGCAACCCGGCCCTCGTGTACGGGCGCATGACCGGCTGGGGCCAGGACGGGCCGTGGGCGGCACGGGCAGGCCACGACCTCGACTACATCGCCCTGGCCGGCGCGCTGCATCCCGTCGGGCCCGCCGACGCGCCGCCGCCCCCGCCGTTGAACTACGTCGGCGACTTCGGCGGTGGGGGGCTCCTGCTGGCGTTCGGGCTCGTCAGCGCCGTGCTCGCAGCACGGACCAGCGGTCGGGGGCAGGTCGTGGACGCGGCGATGATCGACGGCGCCGCAGCCCAGACTGCGATGGTCCACGGCATGCTCGCTGCCGGCCTGTGGCGCGACGAGCGCGAGGCGAACCTGCTCGACGGGGCAGCGCCGTTCTATCGCACCTACCGCTGCGCGGACGGGCGCTTCCTCGCGGTGGGCGCGCTGGAACCGCAGTTCTACGCCGAGCTGCTCGACCGTCTCGGTCTCGATCCCGACGAGTGGCCGCAGCACGACCAGTCCCGCTGGCCCGCGCAGCGCGCGCGGCTGGCCGAGCGCTTCGCCACCCGCACCCGCGCGGAGTGGATGGCGGTCTTCGACGGCTCCGACGCCTGCGTCGCACCGGTGCTGTCGCTGGGCGAAGCGCCCGACCACCCCCACCACCGCGCGCGGGCCACGTTCGTGCGCCACGACGGCGCCGTCCAGCCCGGACCCGCGCCACGCTTCTCCGGGACGCCAAGCCAGCTGCGCACCGGTCCGCCCGCGCCTGGGGCCCACACCGACGACGTCCTCGCCCTCGCCGGCTACGACCCCGCCGCCGTCACCCGCCTGCGCGCTGCGGGCGTGGTCGCTTGAAGCGTCGCCGCACCGCAGGGCCGGTCGGCGGCGGGGGCTCGAGGGGGTCAGCGCTGGGGTTGGCCGGCCCAGGCGCGTAGCGGCCCGAGGTCACCCGGTGTCCCGGCCAGCAGCAGCAAATCGCCCGCCTTGAGTCGGGGCCCGGGCCCCACGGGGCACAGCCACTCGCCGCGTTGCTCCACCGCGGCCACGCGGGCGGGGGTGGCGGGGTCCGGCCGGCCAGCGAGCGCCCCGACCGCCGGGCTGCCCTCCGCCACG
>SKPY01000290.1 GCA_007119305.1 Nitriliruptorales bacterium | reverse complement strand
GGCGAGCAGCACTGCCGCGCCTGCCGCGGCGGCCAGTGCGACGAGCGGCCACACCACCGCGGCGCCGACCCAGCCGCTCGCCCCGTGCAGGTCGCCCAGGTCGGCGGCGAACCCCGGCGCGCCAGCCCACAGGTGCCACAGCCCGAGGACGGCGATGGCGGCCAGGGTGGCCCCGACGGCGATGCGCGGGTTAGCGGCCCGCGGCTCCGCCAGCAGGACGAAGCCCGCCACGGCGAGGACGGCCGGTGCGATCAGCCCGAAGATCCCCAGCAGCCCGCGGAAGGCGAGCTCGAGGAACGTGCCCAGCCAGCCCGCCGCCCCGTCGGTCCACAACCCGAGCGCAGCCAGCGCGGCGAGCACGAGGAGTGCGACGCCCCAGACGTCGCGGAGACGGTCGCGGCGCTCGGCCTGCTGCTGCTTCGTCGACCGCCGCCTGGCCGCGGCCTTGCGTCCCCCCGACGACTTCCGCTTCGCGGGCGCGGCCTTCCGCCTCGTGGTGGAGGCCTGCTTCTTCGTGTCGGAGCGCCCCATGGGTCAGAGCTCCACGAGCAGGGGAAGGATGGTCGGCCGGCGGCCGGTCTGCTCCCGCCAGAAGCGCCCGAGCGCGGTCGCCACCGTGCGGCGGACGACCGAGGTCTCCCCCGCCGGGTCCTGATCCCCGAGCTCGTCGGCCACGAGCTTCGCAGCGAGGTCGAGCAGGTGCGCCTGCTCGACCTCGTAGATCACGCCCTGCTGCACCACCTGCGGCACAGCGGCCAGCCGGCCGTGCGCGTCGAGGGTGATCACCGCGACGCACACCCCCTCGCTCGACAGGCGCTCCCGGTCACGGAGGACCGCGTTGCCGACGTCGCCGATGCCGAGGCCGTCGACGAAGACGCGCCCCGCCCGGAAGGGCTTGCCCCGGCGCACGCGCCCGTCCGCGAGCTCGACCGTGTCGCCGTCCTCGCACACGAAGATCTGGTCGCGGTCGACGCCGCACTCCGCGGCGATGACCGCGTGAGCGACCATGTGCCGGTACTCGCCGTGCACCGGCACGAACGCGCGGGGGCGGACGATGTTGTGGAAGAACTTGAGCTCGTCCGCGGCCGCGTGCCCGGAGACGTGCACGTCGGCGACGCCTTTGTGCACCACCTTCGCGCCGTGGCGGATGAGGCCGTTGATCGCCCGGTAGATCGCCGACTCGTTGCCGGGGATGACCGACGACGCCATGATCACGGTGTCGTCGGGCTCGACGGTGATCTGGCGGTGCTGGCCCGCGGCCATCAACGACAGCGCTGCGTACGGCTCCCCCTGCGAGCCGGTGCAGACGATCACCAGCCGGTGGCGGTCGACCCCCTCGACCTCGCCGAGCTCGACCACGTGCTCGTCGTCGTAGTCGAGGTAGCCGAGCTCCCGGGCGATCGGCATGTTGCGCACCATGGACCGGCCCACGAAGCACACCTTGCGGCCGCTGCTTTGCGCCGCGTCGATGACCTGCTGCACGCGGTGGATGTGGCTCGCGAACGTCGTGACCACCACGCGGCCCCGCGCCTCGCCGATCACGTCGCGCAGCGTGTGACCGACGACCCGTTCGCTCTGCGTGTGGCCGGGCATGTCGGCGTTGGTGGAGTCGGCGAGCAGCAGCGCGACCCCCGCGTCGCCCAGCTCGGCGAGGTGCGGCAGGTCGGTCGGCTTGCCGTCGATCGGCGTCTGGTCCAGGCGGAAGTCGCCGGAGTGCAGGACCGTGCCCTGCGGTGTGTGCAACGCGACCGCGAACCCGTCGGGGATCGAATGGGTGACCGTCACGAGCTCGATGTCGAACGGGCCGTCGGAGAAGCGGTCGCCGGCGGCCACGTCGACGAGCTCTGCGGACACGTCGGGATGCTCCTCGAGCCGCGCGCGGACGAGCCCGAGGGTGAGCGGGCTGCCGTACACCCGGGTGTTCGGGAAGTCGCGCAGGAAGAAGGGGAGCGCGCCGACGTGATCCTCGTGCCCGTGGGTAAGCACCACGCAGTGCACGTCCCCAGCCCGCTCACGCAGCGCCGCCCAGTCCGGCAGGATGAGGTCGATGCCGTAGTGCTCGGCGTCGGGGAACGTGAGCCCGACGTCGAGCAGCGCGAGGCGGCCGTCGACCTCGACGGTCGCCATGTTGGCGCCGATCTCGCCGAGACCCCCGAAGAAGCTGACGCGCACAGGTTGCGTCATCGCTGCGGGAGCTCCACGCCGGCGGCGACCAGTGCCTCGTGCAGGGTGTCGTGCTGGTCGCCGTCGAGGTCGACGAGCGGCGGACGCACAGGCCCGCCCGGCAGGCCGAGGAGGTTGAGGGCGGCCTTCAACGGCGCGGGGCTCGCCTCGATGGACAGCAGGCCGGTGAGCAGCGGCAGCAGCCGCAGGTGGATCTCGCGGGCCTTGGCCGGCGCCGTGGGGAAGCTGTCGATCAGCGCCGCCATGTCGGGACCGACGAGGTGGCTGCCGACCGACACGACGCCGATCCCGCCCACAGCGAGGATCGGCAGCGTGAGCGCGTCGTCGCCGGAGAGGATGTCGAAGTCGTCGGGTTTGCGGGCGGCCAGCCACGAGGTCTTGGTGAGGTCGCCGGCCGCGTCCTTCACGCCGCGAACGGTCTCCACCTCCTCGGCCAGGCGCAGCAGCGTCGGCGGCTCGATCTCCCGCGCCGTGCGTCCCGGGATGTTGTAGAGCAGCAGCGGCAGGTCCGTGGCCCGCGCGACGGTGGTGAAGTGGTGGACGAGGCCACGCTGTGTCGGCTTGTTGTAGTAGGGCGTGACCACGAGCAGGCCGTCCACGCCGAGCGCGGCCGCTTCGGTGGCCAGACGCACCGTGGCCGCGGTGTCGTTCTTACCGACACCGGCGAGGACCGTCGCCCGGTCCCCCACGGCACCGACCACGGCACGGAACAGCTCGAGGGTCTCGTCGTGCGTCAGCGTGGGGGCTTCCCCGGTCGTGCCGGCGACCACGATGCCGTCGGAGCCGTGCTCGACGAGGTGGACGGCAAGCCGCTGGGCACCGTCGAGGTCGAGCCCCCCGTCGGGCTGGAAGGGGCTGGCCATCGCGGTGAGAAGGCGTCCAAAGGTCGCCATGGCACGATCCTGTTCGTCGTCTGCGGTCAGGCGTCCTCGCTGGTCGAGTCTATCGGCCCTGGACGGCGCGGTGGCTGAACCCTCGCCGCACAGCGCTAGCCGCCGGCGATGGCCCCGACGACGAGGAACGGCTCCACCCCGGCTGCGACGCTGGCGGGCAGCGGGGTGTCGGGGGGCTCGTGCGACACGTCGCGCTCACCCGCGAAGTACCGCACCAGCGGGCGCCGGCGCTGGGTGCCGTGCTCGCGGATCGACCCACGCAGCACCGGGCGGCGGTGCTCGAGCGCGTCGAGCACGCGACCGATCGTGACCGGCTCGGCGACGTCGAGGTGGATCTCCCCGGTCACCTGCGCGAGCGTGCGCAGGTGTGCTGGCAGCCGCACGCGGATCACGGCAGCGTCTGGACCTCCACGGACAGCACCGCCGGAAGATCCCGCACGATCGGATGCCAGCTGTCCCCGGCATCGGCCGACGCATACACCTGGCCACCCGTGGTGCCGACGTACAGGCCGCAGGGGTCGAGCGCGTCGACGGCCATGGCGTCGCGGAGCACGTTCACGTAGCAGTGGGACTGCGGCAGACCGGTCGTCAGGGGCTCCCACTCCCCACCCCCGGTGCGGCTGCGATACACCCGCAGCCGCGCGTCGGGCGGGTAGTGCTCCGCATCGCTGGTGATCGGCACCACGTAGACGGTGTCGGGCTCGTGGGCGTGCACGGCGATCGGGAACCCGAAGTCGCTCGGCAGGTTGCCGCTGACCTCCCGCCACGACTGCCCGCCGTCGTCGCTGCGCATCACGTCCCAGTGCTTCTGCATGAACAGCACGTCGGGACGCTCGGGATGCACGGCGAGCTTGTGCACGCAGTGGCCGACCTCGGCGTCAGGGTCGGGGATGTAGCCCTCCGACTGCAGGCCCCGGTTGGCGGCGTGCCAGGACTCGCCGCCGTCCTCGCTGCGGAACACCCCGGCGGCGGAGATGGCCACGACCATGCGCGCCGCGTCGGTCGGGTCCACCAGGATCGTGTGCAGGCACATGCCGCCCGCCCCGGGCTGCCAGGACGACCCGGACCCGTGTCCGCGCAGCCCAGGCAGCTCGTGCCAGGTCAGTCCGCCGTCGACCGAGCGGAACAGCCCCGCGTCCTCCACCCCGGCGTACAGGGTTTCCGGGTCGTCGAGGGCCGGTGCGAGGTGCCAGACGCGCGCGAACTCCCAGGGGTGCGGCGTGCCGTCGTACCACTGGTGGGTGCCTGGCATCCCGTCGTAGCGGAACTCGTTGCCGACAGGCTCCCAGCTCGCCCCGCCGTCGTGCGAGCGCTGGATGAGCTGGCCGAACCAGCCCGTGGACTGCGCCGCCCACAGGCGGTCGGGGTCCGCCGGCGACCCCTGCACGTGGTAGATCTCCCAGCCGCCGAACAGGGGCCCGGCGATGCCCCACTGCTCGCGCCGGCCGTCGGACGTCAGGATGAAGGCCCCCTTGCGGGTGCCGACCAGCACACGTACTCCGCTCATGCGCTCACCTTCCCTGCCACGGTGCGATCTGGACGATCCTGTCATATCCGAGCGGCACTGCCATGGGTCGAGCGTTCGCCGCAACGCCCCACGACGGTGCCGCTCATGCGGTACGACGGCCGGCGGGGACGAGACTCATCGGCGGCGCCCCGGGGCAACCCCCCGCAGGGCTGCGGCCGCCACCCCGTGTCCGCCCGTCAGGCCTGCTGCTCGTCGGGCGTCGGGGTGCTGCTCGGCGCGCGGCGGAAGGCGACGAGGAAGCGCGAGCCGCCGCCAGGCGCGGGCTCGTAGCGGCACTCGGCGCCCATCGCCGCGCAGAGCTCCGCCACGAGGGGCAGGCCGACCCGCGGGCCGCTCGTGTCGGGCGGATCGAACAGGCGCTCGGCGACGTCGGCGGGGATGCCGGGCCCGTCGTCGACGACGACGAGGACGCCGTGGCCGGCCGTGGTGACCGCGGTGATCCGCACGGCCGTCCCCGCCGGGGTGTGCTCCGCGACGTTCTCCACCAGGTTGTAGACCACCCGCCGGGCCGCACGCCGGTTGCCGACCACCTTCACGGGCGGCACGTCGGCGTCGACGGTGTGGCTGTCGAGCCGGCCGCCGAGTGCGGCGAGCACGTCGTCGACCACCCGGGGCAGCGACACCGGCTCCGGTCGGGATTCCGCATCGAAGGTCCCCACGTCGGTGATGAGCCCGATCTCGCTGTCGAGGCGGGTCATCACGCGGCGCAGCCGGGAGGCGAGCCGGTCACGGTCGCCGGCTGCCAGGTCACCGCTGGCCGCCGCCTCGAGCTCCCCGGTGACCTCGTCGAGCTCCTGCAGCGGCTGTTCGATCTCCAGGGCGGCCTTCGCGATGAACGAGCGGCTGCGGTGGCCGCGGTGCCGGACGGCCTCGGCCCGGGCGCCCGCCTCGGCGATGAGCTCGTGCAGCCGGCTCGCGTAGATCGCCGTGAGGTAGCCGATGCCCCCGAGGACCGCCAGCGACAGCGCGAGGATCGGCAGCCGCTCCCCGAGCTCCGGCGCGAACAGCAGCACCGGCTCGAAGCCGACCTCCTCCACCCCCAGCTGGACGAGGGCGAGCACCCCGCAGCCCAGCGCGGAGGCACGCGCAGCGCTGGGTCCGAGCAGGATGCCTGCGCTCACGATGACGATCGTGTAGGCCATGACGAGCCCGGAGCCGCTGCCCCCGACGAACGCGATACCGCCGCCGAGCACGATCGCATCGGCCATGAGCGACACCGCGACCGCCGTGCGGGGGTAGCGGTGTGAGCGCATGAAGTACCACGTCGTGACCACGGCCAGCACCGGCACGCCGAGCGCGAGGGGCCACACCGGTGTGCCGAAGAGCGCGAACAGCACGACGACGGTCACGAGCCACCCCGTGCCGCCCACTGCCCGCACGTACCCGAAGCGACGCAGGAGCACGTCGTCGGGGGTCAGCACCACTCCCACGAGGTCACCCGCCCCGACCCTGGCGGCGCGCTTCGCTCGCGCGCTCGGCTTCGAGCCGCTCGAGCTCGGCTGCGCCGTGGTCGACGAAGCGCATCATCTCGGCCACGCCGCGGTGGCCGGCCTCCTCGGCGATCAGCCGGTGCATGGTCTGACACACCCGGCGGTAGCTCGGGTGGCCCTGCGGGGTCGTGCGCAGCTCGAGCATCTGCAGCGCCGCCCGCGCGTTCAGCTGCATCGAGTACCGCAGCTTGTAGGCGAACCCGACTGCGTACTGCGCCTGCCGCGGGAAGTCGTCCACGAGCCGCTCCCACAGCGCGGCCTGGCGGCCGAGCGCCGCGTGCCAGTCGTCCTCCAGCCCGGCCTCGACGATCTCCGCGGGGACGTCGTAGCCGTGCGCGGGCGACAGCTCCTGCCAGTCGATCGTGAGCATGCGGTGCCGCTGCAGGTCGCGGAACGCGCCGTAGTCGCTGCACACGTCGAAGCGGTACCAGACGCGTTCGAGGGCACGCCCCGGCTTGTGGCGGCGGTTGGTGCGGTCCCCGACGTAGGCGCGCACGACCCTGGCCCGCTCGTCGGCGCTCAGCGCCTCAACGACGCTGCGCAGCTGCGCCTCGGGCAGCTGCGTGTAGGGGTAGAGCATCCCGGTGAGCAGCTCGACCTCGGCGTCGGGCGAGAAGCCGACGAGCTCGACCTCCGCGGCCTCCCGGGGCTTCTCGCCGCCGACCAGCTCCTCGGCCACCGCGCGGGCGGCCGCACGCGTGCTCGCCAGGTAGTCGGCCCAGACCTCGCCCCGATCGGGGCGGTCCACCCGCGTGACGAACGACGGGACGACCTGCCGCAGCTCCACGAGCAGCTGCTCGCCGACCGCACGCGCCTCGGCGAGCTCATGGCTGCGCAGCCGCAGCAGGAGCGACTCGTAGGCCTGCCCGCTCGCGAAGATGCCGACGTTGGACACCGTCGCCGCCGGCAGCAGGCCCCGCAGCACGTCGCAGGTCTTGGCGCTGATGGTGTTGCGGTACACCCGCTCCGACACGTCGTGCGGCTGCGGGAAGCGCTGCTCGCACCAGCCGCGCAGCCGCGGCAGCAGCGCCGCGTAGGTGTCGAACACCGCGTCGAGCGTCTCCTCGTACGCGCGGGCGTGGCGCGAGGCCATGATGTCGGGGTCGCGGTAGTAGCGGTAGCGGCCCCCCGGCCGGTCGTCGTAGGCGATGTAGCGGGTGGACTGCTCGAGGTAGGCGGCGAGGCGGCCCCACTCGAGCACCTTGGTGAGCAGGTTGCTCGCCTGCTCCACGGCCACGTGTGCCCCCCCGAGCTGGGCCACCGAATCGTCGCCGTACTCGACGAACACCCGCTCGTAGAGGCGCTCCGCCCGCCCTGCCTGCCCCGCCTCGACGGGAGCCGCCT
>SKPY01000343.1 GCA_007119305.1 Nitriliruptorales bacterium | reverse complement strand
TGGCCGCCACCAGCGCCTCCCCGATGGCCAGCTGCGGGCCAGGCAGGACGCCGTCCGGGCCGCCGGTCAGGGCCACCAGACGGCCGAACGGCTCCCCGGCGTCGCCTGCGTGCAGCAGCGCCGCCATCGCCGCCTGCGAAAGCAGCAGCATCTGCGCGTTAAGGCTGCCCGCCTGGTCGACGAGCTCCGCAAGGCGGGCGTGGTGGCGCCGGTAGGTCACGAGCTGGCCGCGCATCAGGTCCCCCATACCGCGCCACAGCGGCACATACCAGCTATAGCCGGCCTGCCCGAGCCGCCCGGCGGACGCGGCATAGCGGTCGATCTCGGCATCGACGTCGTCCATGTCGCCGCGTTCGAGCAGCGCCACGACTCGCAGGCGTCGTCCGAGCAGCTCCAGCGCCAGGTCCTCGGTGTGCCGGGCGATCCGCAGGATCTCTTCGGTGGCCGCCAGCCGCTGCTCCAGGCCGTCGGGTCCAGCCACTGCGTCACAGAACGCCGCCAGCGTGACCGCCAGCACGCGCAGATCATCAAGCGTCCGCGCGGCGGCCACGGCTTCCTCCGCCAGCCGGCGGCGCTCAGCGACAGGGGCGGCGAAGCTCAGCGACACCGACAGCCGTGCGGTCAGCAGGCTGTCGAGGGCAGGGTCGCGCCCGGCGATCGCGGCGCGGGCCTCGTGGAGGAGGTCGTGGTGGGCGAGGTCGCCCACCGGCACCTCGAACCCCATCCCGCCGGTGAGCCCGAGCACCGCACGGGCGAGCACGTCGGGGCGGTCCTGCTGCCTGGCGAGGTCGATGGCCTCGCGGTAGGCGCGCTCGGCGTCCCCGCCACGGCCGGATGCCGCCTGCGCGTCCCCGAGCCCGAGCAGGACCGCGGCGCGGTCGCCTGCCGCGGCGTCAAGCGCAAGCGCGCGCCTAGCCCCGGCGAGCAGCGCCGCAGCGGTCTCATACGCCAGCGCCGACATCGCCTCGTCCGCCGCCCGCACCGCCCACGACACCGCGGCTTCCACAGAGCCACCCGCGGCCGCCTCGAGCAGATGGTGCGCGACGGTCCCCGGCTCCACGGGCTGACCGCGTGCCTTGGCGTCGATCAGCGCCTCGCCCGCCCTCGCGTGCAACCGCACCCGCCCTTCCAGCGACACGGCCTCCAGCACACCGGCCCGCAACAGCGGGTGGGCGAAGTCGATCCTGGACTCCGCAGCCGTGAGCACCCCGGCGCGAAGCGCCTCGTCCAGACCACCCAGCACGGCATCGATGCCCTCGCCCGCCACCTCGGCGACCAGCGTGGGCGTTGCCGAGTCAGCCAGCACGGCGACGACCTCGAGAAACCGCCGGCAAGCCGGCGTGAGCGCGCGGACCCGGGCCGTCAGCACATCCCGCACCGAGCCCGGCAACTGCCGGACAGCCAGCACGGACCCACCGTCCGGCACGCGCTCGGCGGACAGCATCACGGCCAGCTCGCGGGCGAACAGCGGGTTCCCGCCGGTCGCCTCGTACATGCGGGCCGCGACGTCACGGGTGACCGACCCGCCGGTCGTCAACGCCACGAGCGCGCCGGTCTCCTCGACGCTCAACCCCGGCAGCGCCAAGGTCTGCGCATGCCGCCGGATGCCGTCGCCCAGCCCGGCGACCGCATGAGCCGCCAGCTCATCCTCACGCAACGCCACGACCAGCATGACCGGCATCCCCCGCAGAGCCGGCAACACATGGGCCGTCAGCAGCGCGGTGGCCTCATCCGCCCAGTGGAGATCGTCGATCACGAGCAGCCGCGGACGCTGGGCGGCCGCCTCGCGCAGGCGGCCGAGCACGTCAGCGAACAACGCCGTCCGGCCCAGCGCGGGGTCGTGGGCGGTGACCCCCTCGACCTCGACAGGGCGCCCGTCGACCTGGACGAGCAGCTCCGCCCAGGGTGCGAACGCCGAAGCCGCCGAGGGCCAGCACGCCGCCCAGGCCACACCCACGCCCGCGGAGAGCGCCGCGTCGGTGAACGCCTCGCACAGACGCGTCTTGCCGATCCCCGCCTCTCCGGACACCGCCAGGCAGCCACCCCGCCCACCGACCGCCGCCGCCAGCACATCGTCGAATGCAGCACGCTGCACCTCGCGACCCACCAAGCCACCCGCCAGCGTCGACATCACGACCCCATCCGCGACCTCGAGCGCACCACGGCCGTCCTCCCATCCGGAACCACCTGTCAAGCCTGCATCATGTCACTGTTGTTCACCCTGCGCCCCTGTCAGCGGGGCATCAGGGCGTCACGGGACGTCCACTGCGAGGGTCTTCTCGACGCCCTTCAGGAGAAGCGCTCGTGCCATCACACCGCCAGCCGAGGGGGGCAGTAGCGCTCAGGGGGGGCTCACGGCCACGACGCGTGTCCCGGCAACCCGGTCGTGCCAGGAGGGCGTGCGGAGCGCGCCGGCGAGGCCCACGACGGTGACGACCTCGAGGGCGAGCACGAGCTCGCGCACCGCCGCCCGCGCGTACCCCGGGGGGCGGCCGTCCTCACCGGACACCACCCGCAGCCCTGCGGCACGCTTGCCCGGCGTCTGGCCGGACGGCGAGCCGCTGCCCAGGATCCTGTACGCGAGCCTGATCAGCAGCCACGACACCACGGCGAGGCCGCCCACCGTCAGCGGCACGACCGACACGCCGAGCCAGGAGGCCACCGGCTCGGCCATCCGGCCCGCCGGCACGGCGAGGACCGCCAGCACCCCGGTCTGCAGCGCCATCGCCGCCACGAGGAACACGCTCAGCCCGACGAGGGCCTCATCGATCAGTGCGGCGCGCAGCCGCTCGCGCACCAGCACGCCTCACCCGGTCGCCTGGCCCGCTCGGGCGGAGGGCCTGCGCTCGACGCCCGGCGGAACCTGAGCCGCGGCATCCTCCACGGCCGTCACGAGCCGGCGGCGCTCCTCCAGCAGGTCGCCGAGCAGCGCCCGCCGATCGCGCAGCGCCTGCCAGCCACGCCAGGCCCGGAACGCCCGCACGATCCGCTCGAGCACCCCCACGGCGACGATGCCGGACAACGGCAGCAGCACCACGAGACCGAGGGTCGGCAGCCAGCCGTCGACGTCGCTGGTCACGATCACCGCGGTCCACACGAGCGGGAACGCCGCCAGGGCGACGAAGAAGCGCACGCTGCCTTTCATCACCGGGTTGCGCGTGGCTCGTCCGGCCGCCGAGACGACCTGGTAGGGCACGAAGTTGAGGAGGAACCCCGGGATCCACAGCGGCGCGAGCAGCGCCACGACCGCCGCGGTCCACAGGAAGTCGGCGAGCAGCTGCCGCGGGGTGTAGCCCGGCACGAGCTGATGGTCGCGCAGCCCGAGCAGGTCGAGGTCGAGGTGGTAGCGGGCCAGCGCGTCGGTCAGCTCCTGGCGGGCTGCCGGCGGCGCGTAGGCGAGGCGCTGGGCGAGCGGCTCCTGCTCCGCGAGCGGCACCTGCGCGTGGTGGCGGCGCAACCCGGTGCGGTGCGCGATCTCCGCGGCGCGGGCCAGCACTCGCGCCTCCCGTGCATCCCGGTACTCGGGCGAGACCTCCCGCAGCCGGGCTTCGATCTCGGTGGTGAGACGCCGGACCGCTGCCTCGTTGTCCTCACCCTCGGGTTCGCCGCGTGCGACGAACGTCTCGAACTCGGTGTCGAGGTCGATCGGCGCGCCCACGCGGGCGAGGACGCGCGAACGCAGAGCGAGCTTGTCGTCGAAGGCGAGGCCGACGGGCACGATGACGAGCTGCTCGGCACCTGCCGCGCGCGCACCGAGCGCGATCCGGGCCGCCCCGGTGCGGATCCGCGCCAGCGCCGGCACGTCGTGCGTCGTGCCCTCCGGGAAGATCGCGACGTGCCCTCGCCGCAGCATCACCCGGTGCGCCGCGGCGAAGGCCGACTCGTTGCTCTCCCGGTCCCTGCGGTCCTCGGGCCGGTGCACCGGCACCATGCCCGCGAGCGCGTACAGGGGGCGTGCGATGCGCACGTTCCACAGCGTCGACTTGGCGAGGAACCGGGGCACCCGGCCGAAGACGTGCACGAGGATGACCGGATCCACGAAGCCGTTGAAGTGGTTGGCGACGATCAACACGGGCCGCCCCTTCGGGATGCGCTCCCTGCCCGCGACCTCGACGGCGCGGAAGAAGGCCCGCAGGATGACGAGCGCCAGCAGGACGAAGAAGCGGTCGAGGATCGGGCGGACCATGATCCGAGCGTACCCCCGGGCACGCACGGGAGTGCGGCGACCCGGGTCAGGCCCGGCATACTGTCGCGCTACAGCCGCGAGGAGGGCGCATGGCCAGTCACGACGCAGTGGTGATCGGTGCGGGGCTCGCAGGCCTGACCGCAGCGCGCGGCCTCCACACGGGCGGGTGCGACGTCGTCGTGCTCGAAGCCCGCGAGCGCGTCGGGGGCCGCACGCTCGACGTCGAGCTGCCGGGTTCGCGCGGTGAGCGCGTCGAAGCAGGGGCCCAGTGGCTCGGCCCCACCCACCAGCGCGTGGCCCACCTCACCGCGGAGCTGGGGCTCGCCACGCACCCCACCTACGAGGAGGGCGACAAGCTCTTCGAGCTGCCCACCGCCACCGTGCGCTACCGGGGCGACACCCCCACGCTGAACCCCGTCGTGCTCGCCGACGTGCGCCAGGCGATGCTGCGCTTCGACCGGCTGGCCCGCAGGGTGCCGCTGGAGGCGCCCTGGCGCGCGCGCAACGCGCGGGCGTGGGACGCCACCACCGTCGACACCTGGCTGCGGCGCACGTGCACGACGCCGCTGGGCCGCATCGTCTTCAGCGTGATCTTCCAGGCCGTGTGGGCTGCCGAGCCCGCCGACGTGTCCCTGCTCCACGCGCTGTTCTACACGCACGCGGCGGGCGGGCTCGACGTGCTGGTCGGCACCGGCGGCGGAGCCCAGCAGGACCGGATCGTCGGTGGCAGCCAGCAGCTGTGCACCGGGCTGGCTGCCGCGCTCGGCGACCGGGTGCGACTCGCCGCGCCGGTCCGCCGCATCCGCTGGGAGGCGGACAGGGTGGTGGTCGAGCCCGCAGACGGCGACGCGGTGGCGGCCCGACGGGCCGTCGTGGCGCTGCCGCCCACCCTGGCCGGCCGTCTCGACTACGACCCGCCGCTGCCCGCGTGGCGGGACCAGCTCACCCAGCGCATGCCCATGGGGGCGGTCATCAAGTGCCATGCGTTCTACGACGAGCCGTTCTGGCGCTACGAGGGGCTGTGCGGACAGGCGCTGAGCATCCCCGGCCCCGTGCGGATGGTGTTCGACGGCTCCCCGCCGGGGGGTCAGCCAGGGGTGCTGGTGGGGTTCTTCGCGGCGGCCGCCGCGCGGCACTGGGGGCGCAGGCCCGAGGCGGAGCGCCGGCGGGCGGTCAGCGACGTGCTCGCCCGCCTGTTCGGCCCCCGGGCGGCGAACCCCGTGGCCTTCGTCGAGCATGACTGGAGCACCGAGGAGTTCACCCGCGGCTGCTACGCGGGCTACTGCCCCCCGGGCGTGCTGACGACGTACGGACCGGCGCTGCGGGCCCCCGTGGGGCCGCTGCACTGGGCGGGCACCGAGACCGCCACGGTCTGGCCCGGCTACATGGAGGGGGCGATCCAGTCGGGCCAGCGCGCCGCCCGTGAGGTCCTCGGCGACCGGGGCCGCGCCTGACGCGCGGCCCCCGCGCCCCTGCTGCTAGAAGAGCGCTGGGGCGCCCCGCAGGCGGGGCGCCCCAAGTGTCTGCGGCCGGGTCGGGTCAGGTCCGGGCGGGGCGGGGGCGGTCGTCCCGGTCGACGACGACCTCGCCGCTGTGGTCCAGCGTGGGGTGGAGCTGGAGCCAGCCGACGAATGCCAGCAGGCCCGAGAAGATCGCCACGAACGCGGTGACCATCGACGGCATAGAGCCGACGTAGTCGCCGGGCTCGATCCCGAGCGAGAAGGCGGTGATCGCCGCAGCGACGGCGTTGATCGCGGCGAGGATGATGAGCGGGTAGATCGCCTTGCTGGGGATGGGCAGCCCGTAGCGGGGCTCCGCGTCAGGCTTGCGGACGCTGTCGAGGCTCCAGAACCGGCCGCCGTCGAGGGCGAGCACGGGGATGAGCAGGCCGAACACGACCGGGGCGTAGCGCGTGAGGCCCAACACGATCATCAGGCCGAGGAAGGCCAGGCCGGCCAAGCTCGCGACGCGCGTGCGGTAGCCGACGAGCAGCATGACGCCGATGACGAGCTGCGCGGCGCCGAACACCACGACCCAGAAGCCCATGTTCGACAGCACGATGGTGTCGATGAGGCTCGAGAACAGCGCCCAGTGGTTGTCCACGACGGTCTGGAACACCTCGGACTGCGCCTCGGCGTCCGCGAACCCGGGCAGCGCGTTGACGCCCGGCACGGTGCGCGCCCAGATCTCGTGGAGCAGCTTGTAACCGACGAAGATGCGCAGCCCGGAGGCGAGGATGGTGAGCCGGTCGGGCACACGTCGAGCGAGGTATAACCCCAGCGCGACCAGGGCGAGCAGCGCCGCGAGGTCCATGCCCACGTAGGCCATGCGGGTGGTCTCGCGCCCCGGCATCGACAGGAAGAAGAAGAGCGCGCCGAAGGCCGCGACCGCCGTGGCGTGCGGCAGGTAGGCGGGCTTGAGCAGCGGCAGCTCGAGCACCCAGTGCAACGCCCTGGCGGCGCCTTTGCGCGCGTCACGCGTCTTGTTGAGCAGCAGCCCGTCGAGGCCGTAGTAGGCACCGGCGCCCGAGACGAGCACGAAGATGTGTGCCGCGGTGAAGAACGGCGGGATGCGGGAGTTGCCCAGCATGAAGATCGACAGGTCGGCGATGATCGCGAGCGCCGCGAGCGGCCGCACCGCCACGCCGACGATGAGGGCGAGCCCCAGCGCCACCTGCAGCCCGATAGTGACGTAGCCGAACAGGGCGGCGTTGGGGATGATCACCGTCTCTAACAGCCACGCGGCCCACGCCCACGTCCCGTCCGCGATGGCGGTCTCGGCCGCCTCGACCACCGAGTCGCCGGCCCGCTCTCCGAGCCAGCCCGGATGCGGCAGCGAGGCAAGTCCGCCGATCTTCCAGTTGTGGCCGACCGTGACCTCGAACAGCCACATGATCCCGATCCAGATCCGCAGGAACGCGATCGCGGCTGCCCTGGCCGCCATCTTCGGGGGTTCGAGCAACCCGTCGGCCCGCGTGCGGTACTCCATGTCGCTGCCCTCCTGTGGATCGGCTGGTGTGTAACCACCATCTCAATCGCAGCGACGCTGCTAGGCCCGTGTCGGGTGGGGCACTGCGTTGGAAGGCCGATGGACCCCGCGCACGCGGGACCTATGCCGGCCTGGGCAGCGGGCATCCGACCGTGGCTGGGTCCCCGAACGCGACGACGCCGCCGGCGGGCCTCGGGAGGAAGGTCCCGGACCCGCGCTGAGCGGCGTCTGCGTGTGGTGGTGGAGGTGGCGGGGAGTCGAACCCCGCGTCCGGATGC
>SKPY01000426.1 GCA_007119305.1 Nitriliruptorales bacterium | reverse complement strand
GGGGTCGGCGCGGCGGTCGGGGTCGGGGTCGGCGCGGCGGTCGGGGGCGGGGCGGCCTCCGGCGGCCGGGGTGGCCCGTGCAGCGGGCAGTAGCGGGTTGGCAGCTCGGTCGGCAGGCCGGTGACCTCGACCGTCTCGGGGCACCACTGCGTGGCGAGTGCGCCGCTTTCGGGATCGATGCTGACGGTCGTCTCGAGGTGCTTCGGGTAGGCGAAGTCGCGCACCGGCTCGTCCGCGAGCGCGGCGCGCATGAACAGCGCCCAGATGTGGGCGGGGAAGCTGCCGCCCTGGACGCGGCGCACACCGCGGACCCCGTGCATGGGGCGCTCCGCGTCGGCGTAGCCGACCCACACGGCCGCGCTGAGCTCCGGGGTGTAGCCGACGAACCATGCGTCCCGGTGCCCCTGGCTCGTGCCGGTCTTGCCCGCGGCCGGCCGCCCGATCTGCGCGGCCTGACCCGTACCGCGCTCGATGACCCCGCGCAGCGCTCGCGTGACCGTGTAGGCCGCGCCGGCGTCGACCGCGACGTGCGGGGCCAGGGGCGGTTCGTACAGGACGGTGCCCTGCGCGTCCTCGATCCGGGTGATCGCCGTGGGGGGGTGCAGCACCCCGCCGGCAGCGAGGGTGCCGTAGGCGCTGGCGAGCTCCAGCGGGCTCACGCCCGTGCGCACCCCGCCGAGCACGAGCGACGGGTTGGCGCCCACGTCGCTGCGGATGCCCAGCGCCCGGGCCTGCTGTGCCACGAGCGCAGGCCCGAGCTCCAGGCCGAGGCGGGCGAAGGCCCCGTTGGAGCTGCGCACGAGCGCTTCCTCGAGGCTCAACGGCCCCCTGGTGGCGCTACGCACCTGCCACGGCTCGTCGTGGGCCCCGCCATGGTGGACGAACGAGCCGCTGTCGATCTCGTCGTCGAGCCGCCAGCCCTCCCGGAGCGCGACCAGGAGCGCGAACGTCTTGAACGTGCTCCCCGGCTGGCGGCGTGCCTGCGTGGCGAGGTCGAACTGGCTGGACGCGAAGTCGCGTCCGCCGACGGCGGCGACGAGCCGGCCCGTGGCCGGGTCGACGACAGCCAGCCCCACCTCCGGGTCCCCGGGGTCTGGCAGGTGTGCCGCGGTGGCATCCTCGGCAGCGCGTTGCAGCCGGGGATCGATCGTGGTGTGGATCCGCAGGCCCCCGCCGAACAGGCGGCGGAGCCGGGTCGCCTCATCCGGACCGAGCAGCGGCTCTGCCAGCAGCGTCCGCTTGACGTGCTCGACGAAGTGCGGGTAGCGGGTGATGGGCGGGGGTGGCGGGTCCTGGACCCCGAGCGGCGCCTGTGCGGCCCGCGCCGCCTCCCCGCGGGTGAGGGCGCCGGTGCGGACCATCGCCTCCAGCACGCGGGAGCGTTCGGCGCGCGCCCGCTCGGGGCTGCGGACCGGTGACGCCGACTCGGGAGCGCGGATCAGCCCGACGAGCAGCGCCGCCTGCGGGAGGTCCAGGTCCCGCACGGACGTGCCGTAGTACGTCCGCGCGGCGGCCTCGACGCCGTACGCGCCCGCACCGAAGTAGATCGTGTTCAGGTACTCGACGAGGATCTCGTCCTTCGTGCGCTGGCGCTCGAGCTCCAGCGCGAGGGCTGCCTCGTCGGCCTTGCGCTCGAGGGTCTCCGCGGCGTCGGGGAAGTAGCGGTTCTTCACGAGCTGCTGGGTGATCGTCGAGCCGCCCTGCACGACCTCGCCCGCCCGACGGTTGGCCAGCGCGGCCCGGGCGATCGCGCGGGCGTCCACGCCGCGATGCTCGAAGAAGCGGCGGTCCTCGGCTGCCACGAGCGCGTCGACGAGCACGTCGGGCAGGTCGTCGCGGCCGACGTTCACCCGGTTGGCATAGCGCAGGAGCGCGATCTGCGACCCGTCCGCGGCGTAGACGACGGACTGCTGCGGCGCATCCACCGGCTCGGCGTCGACCGCCGCGACCTCGACGGACACGAACTGGCCGCACCCCGACAGCAGGGTGGCGGCAGCAAGCAGCAAGGCGAGGCGACGCACGCGAGGAATATCGTCACGCAGGGCGCGCGAGTGAACCTGCGCTTTGCCGCCGCCCGCTGCTGCCCGGGCCGCTCAGTAGTCGGCGTCGCCCTCCATGCCCTCGCGCAGGAACTGCAGGATGCGCGTGAGCAGCCGGGAGACGTGCATCTGGCTGATGCCCACCTCCTCGGCGATCTTGGACTGCGTCATGCCCTTGAAGAACCGCAGGTAGAGGATCGTGCGCTCGCGCTCCGGCAGCTGCTCGATCAGGGGAGCGAGCGACGCGAAGTACTCGAGGTTCTCGATCGCGACGTCGTCCTCGCCGATGCGCTCGAGCCGCACGGCGGCGTCGTCTTCCTCCCCGGTCGGGGCGTCCAGGGACGTCGTGGAGTAGGCCTGGCCGGACTCCAGCGCCTCGAGGACCTCGTCCTCGCTCACGCCGGCCGCCTGGGCGATCTCCTGGATGGTCGGCGCCCGCCCGTTGACCTGGGTGAGCTGCGCGATGATCTTGTTCATGCGCAGGCTGAGCTCCTGGAGGCGGCGCGGGACACGGACAGCCCACCCCTTGTCCCGGAAGTAGCGCTTGAGCTCGCCGACGATCGTGGGGGTCGCGTAGGTCGAGAACTCCACCCCGCGCTCGAGGTCGAACCGGTCGATCGCCTTCAGCAGGCCCACGGAGCCGACCTGGACGAGGTCGTCGAGCGGTTCCCCGCGGTCCTTGAAGCGCTTGGCCAGGTACTCGACCAGCGGCAGGTGCAGCTGTGCGAGCGCTTCACGCACCTGCGCTGCCCGCGCCTCGTCGTCGGTGTTGCGCAGCTCGACGAACAGGCGCTTGGTGTCCTCGCGCGTGTACGCGGTGCTCATCACGCCCCCCCGGGCCCGGCGAGGCCTTCGAGGCGGTTCTTCGTGAGCACGACGCTGGCCTCGTCGCCGTCCACCGTGACCGACAGGTCGTCGGCGAGGGCCTGCAGGATCGTCCAGGAGAACGACTCCTCGTCGATCACCGGCGCGTCGTCCGCGACGGTCGCGCTCACCCGCACGGTGATGCCTGCGCTGGTGCGCGCGAGCTCCAACCGCACGGTCTCGCCGGCGATCCGCCGCAGCAGCTGCACACCGGACTCGTCGACCGCCATGCGCAGATCGTCGATCTGGTCGATCGTGAACTGCTCCCGGCCGGCGTAGTAGCCGACCAGCGCGCGGAGCAGGGACAGGTGCTCGGGTGAGGAGGGGATCGTGAGGACCACTGGCTCGTTCACGCCTACGCTTCTCCACCACAGATAGGGGCTGTTGCGGGCAACCCTAGCGGCCCTCGCGCAGGTCCGCCCGCCGCTGCCCGGTGGGGCGGGGTTGAGCGGCCGGGGCTCAGGGAAGACACGAGCTCATGGCGATCAACCTGGACGTATACTACCGAGGGCTCGCGGCGGAGCAGCTCCAGGGCCTTGCCGACCGCATGCTCGTGCTTGCGCGGGAGGCCGAGCAGGCCGAGGCGCACGAGGCGGCGCGCCACCTCGCCGACGTCTCCACCCAGCTGCTCGACATCGGGCTCGCCGTCGGCGGCGAGCACACCCTGGCGCAGGACGAGTGACCCGGCCCGGGCACAGGCCTGTCGCAGCGCGTCCGTAGAGTGGGGGCGTGAACGACGGTCCGCTCGCGGCGTTCTCCGCGCCCACCCGCACCTGGTTCGCCGAGGCGTTCGCCGCGCCTACCCCTGCGCAGGTGGCGGCGTGGAGCGCCACGGCCGGGGGCGGCAACGTGCTCGTGTCCGCCCCCACCGGCTCGGGCAAGACCCTCGCCGCGTTCCTCGCCGCTCTCGATCGCCTCCTCGTGGGCGAGCCGCCAGCGCCGGCCGGCACACGGGTGCTCTACGTGTCGCCGCTCAAGGCGCTCGCCTACGACATCGACCGCAACCTGCGGGCGCCACTCGTCGGCATCACGCGGGCCGCCGAGCGCGCCGGCACGCCGGTGCACGACGTCAGCGTGGGGCTGCGCTCGGGCGACACCCCCGCCGAGGAGCGCCGCCGGATGGCCCGGCAGCCACCCGACATCCTCATCACCACACCGGAATCGCTGTTCCTGCTCCTCACGTCCAAGGCCCGAACGACGCTGGAGACGGTCCAGACCGTCATCGTCGACGAGGTGCACGCGGTCGCGGGCACGAAGCGCGGGGCGCACCTCGCGCTCTCCCTCGAGCGCCTCGAGCACCTCCTCGGCCACGGCGCCGCGGCGGGTCCCGACCGGAGCCTGCAGCGCATCGGCCTGTCGGCCACGCAGCGGCCGCTCGAGGAGGTGGCCCGCTTCCTCGGCGGCGGCGCTGTCGACGAGGCGGGGGAGTGGGTCGCGCGGCCGGTGACCGTCGTCGAGCCGGCGGCGTCGAAGACCCTCGAGATCGAGATCGTGGTGCCGGTCGAGGACATGGGCCGCCTCGGCGACCTGGTCGAGCCGGCACCCGCGCAGGATGGTGGCCTCGGGCAGGCCGGCGTCCTCGCCACCGGCGGCGGTCCTGCGGCAGCCACGGCGCCGCAACCGCGCCGGTCGATCTGGCCGGCGGTGCACCCGCGCATCCTGGACCTGGTACAGGCCCACCGCTCGACGATCGTCTTCGTCAACTCCCGCCGCCTCGCGGAGCGGCTGTGCACCCACCTGAACGACCTGCACGCCGAGGGGGAGCAGGCGCGGCAGGCGACCGACGACGGTCTGCCCGTGGCGGTCGCGCCGCTCGCGCGCGCTCACCACGGCAGCGTCGCCCGCGAGGAACGGATCGCCATCGAGGAGGCGCTCAAGGACGGTCGCCTGGCGTGCGTCGTGGCCACGTCGAGCCTCGAGCTCGGCATCGACATGGGCACCGTCGACCTCGTCGTGCAGGTGGAATCGCCGGGCTCGGTCGCGAGCGGGCTCCAGCGCATCGGCCGTGCCGGCCATCAGGTCGGTGCGCCGAGCGTCGGCAAGGTGTTCCCGAAGTTCCGCGGCGACCTCGTCGAGTGCGCGGTCGTGGTCCGCCGCATGCACGAGGGTGCGATCGAGGCGACCCGCTACCCGCGCAACCCGCTGGACGTGCTCGCCCAGCAGGTCGTGGCCATGACGGCGCTGGACACCTGGGGCGTGGACGAGCTGCACGGCTGCGTGCGCGGTGCGGCGAGCTTCGCGGAGCTGTCGCGCGCGCAGCTCGACGGGGTGCTCGACATGCTGTCGGGCCGGTACCCGAGCGACGAGTTCGCCGAGCTGCGCCCCCGCCTGAACTGGGACCGCGTCGATGACGTGGTCACCGGGCGGCGCGGCGCCCAGCGCCTCGCCGTCACGAGCGGCGGGACGATCCCCGACCGCGGCCTGTACGGGGTGTTCCTCGCCGACGGCGGCGGGGCGGGGCGCAGCGGGCCGCGCAGGGTCGGCGAGCTAGACGAGGAGATGGTCTACGAGACCCGCCCGGGTGAGGCGATCGTGCTCGGCTCGACGACGTGGCGGGTCGTGGACATCACCCGCGACCAGGTGCTCGTCGAACCCGCCCCCGGCGAGCCCGGCAAGCTGCCCTTCTGGCACGGCGACGCCCTCGGCCGCCCCATCGAGGTCGGTCGGGCGGTGGGCGCGTTCCTGCGGGAGCTCGGCGGCCTGGGCGCGTGCGACGACCCCGCGGCAGCCACGGCCCGCCTCGAGCAGCGCTACGACCTCGACACGCTGGCGGCGCGCAACCTCGTCGCCTACCTCGCCGAGCAGCGTGAGGCCGCCGGCGCGCTGCCCGACGACCGCACCATCGTCGTGGAGCGCTTCCGCGACGAGATCGGCGACTGGCGCGTCGTCGTGCATTCGCCGTTCGGCGGGCGCGTGCACGCGCCCTGGGCGCTGGCGATCGAGGCACGGGCACGTGAGCGGCTCGGCCTCGACGTGCAGGTGGCCTACGCCGACGACGGGATCGTGCTGCGCGTCCCCGAGGCCGACGCGGCCCCGCCCGCCGAATCGGTGCTCGTCGACCCCGCGGAGGCGGAGGACCTCGTCGTCGCGGAGCTGGGCGGCTCGGCGCTGTTCGCCTCGCGCTTCCGGGAGGCGGCGGCACGAGCGCTGCTGCTGCCGCGGCGCGTGGGCGGCAGCGGGCCCGGGGGCATGGCGCGCACCCCCCTGTGGCAACAGCGTCAGCGCGCGGCCGACCTGCTCGGCGTGGCGCGCCGCTACGGCAGCTTCCCGATCATCCTCGAGACCTACCGCGAGGTGCTGCGCGACGTGTTCGACGTGCCTGCCCTCGTCGACCTGCTCCAACGCATCGAGTCCCGCCAGGTCCGGGTCGTGCAGGTGGAGACACCCCAGGCGAGCCCGTTCGCCTCCTCGCTGCTGTTCGACTACGTCGCCGGCTACATGTACGAGGGCGACGCCCCCCTCGCGGAGCGCCGCGCCGCGGCCCTCGCACTCGACCGCGAGCTGCTCGCCGAGCTCGTGGGCAGCGACGAGCTGCGCGAGCTGATCGACGCGGACGCCCTCGCCGACCTCGAGCTCGAGCTCCAGCGCCTGGTCCCGGAGCGCCGGGCCCGCCACCCCGACGCGGTCCACGACCTGCTGCGCGAGCTCGGTGACCTGCGCGCCGACGAGGTCGCGGCCCGCAGCACGGGAGACGCGGCCGGATGGCTCGCCGACCTCGAGCAGCAGCGCCGCGTCATCCGGGTGCGCACGGCTGGGGAGGAGCGCTGGGGGGCAGCCGAGGACGCCGCCCGCTACCGCGACGCGCTCGGGATACCGCCCCCGCCGGGGCTGCCGCAGTCCTTCCTGGAGCCCGTGGACCGGCCGCTCGTGGACCTCGTCGCCCGCTTCGCGCGCACGCACGGGCCGTTCAGGGTCGACGAGGTCGCCGGTCGCCTGGGGCTCCCGCCCGACGCGGTCCACCTCGCGCTCGCCGCGCTCGAACGCGACAAGCGCGTCGTCGCGGGCGCGTTCCGGCCGGGGGGCACCGCGCGGGAGTGGTGCGACACCGAGGTGCTGCGCCGCCTGCGCCGCCGCTCGCTGGCCGCACTGCGCCGCGAGGTCGAGCCGGTCTCGGCCGACGCGCTGGTCCGCTTCTTGCCCGGCTGGCAGGGCGTCGGCTCGTCCGCGACCGGCGTGGATCGCGTGCTCGAGGTCGTCGAGCAGCTCCAGGGCGCCCCCCTCATGGCGAGCGCGCTCGACCGCGACGTGCTCGGCCCGCGGGTCGCCCGCTACAGCCCCGCGTGGCTCGACGAGCTCTGCGCCGCCGGGGAGGTCGTCTGGGTGGGCCGGGGCGCGCGGGGGGCACAGGACGGGCGCATCGGGCTCTATCTGCGCGAGCAGACGCCGCTGCTCGCCCCCGCGCCCGGCGACATGACGGACGAGGCGTGGTGGAGCGAGCGACACGCCGCGCTGCAGGCGCGGCTCGAGGGGGGGCCGGCGTTCTGGCCCCAGCTGTACGAGGCGGCGGGGGGCGGCCCGCAGGCCGAGGCCGTGGAGGCCCTGTGGGATCTCGTGTGGGCGGGCCTCGTCACCAACGACGCGCTCGCCCCCCTGCGGGCTCTGGCCGGCGGGCCGTCGCGGCGCGGCCG
>SKPY01000079.1 GCA_007119305.1 Nitriliruptorales bacterium | reverse complement strand
TTCGGCCACGGGATGGTCGACGCGCACGCAGCCGTGACGCGCTGACGCTGGGACTGCCGGGCGGGCCGCGGCGCCCGCCCGGCACCCAGCACGGCCCCGCCCGGCGCGGCCGCGCTCAGCCGCCGACCTGCTGCTGCCGGTCGGCCGGTGGCATGCCGTCCACGGCGACGCCCTCCGCGGTCGGCATGCGCAGGCAGAACCGGGCGCCGCGGGGACGGTTGTGCTCGAACCAGACCTCACCGCCTTGCGCCTCGGCGAGGAAGGCGACGATCGCAAGCCCGAGACCGGTCCCCGCCGCGGTGCGCAGGTCGCCCCTGCTGGCCTGCGTGAAGCGCTCGAACAGCAGCGGTGCGAAGTCGTCGGGCACCCCCTCACCCGCGTCGGTCACGGCGAAGACGACGAAGGAGCCCTGCTGCTGCACCTCCACGGCGAAGGGGGCTGCCCCGTACTTGCTGGCGTTCGACAGGTAGTTCGTCAGGATCTGCCCGAGCCGTTCCGCGTCGGCCCAGACCGTCGCGTCGGCCGGGCAGTCGATCGCCACCGCGTCCGGCTCGAGCCCGCACTCCTCGATCGACCGCATGATCGCCGCGCGTGCCCGCACTGGACCGAACGTGAGGTTGAGGGCGCCGGCCTGACCGGACGAGAGCGTGAGGAGCCCCTCGACCAGCGCCAGCAGCCGCCGTCCCTGCAGCTCGATGCGGCGTACGATCTCGAGCCGTTCTGCGTCGTCGAAGTGCTCCCAGGCGCGCTGCAGGGTGCCGGTGTAGCCGAGGATCGTCGTCAGCGGCGTCCGCAGCTCGTGGTTGGTCATCGCGACGAAGTCGTCCTGCACCTCGTTGGCCCGCCGCAGCTCCCGGTTCGCCGCGGCGAGCTCCGCAGCCTGGCCCTCGAGGGCGGCCTTGCCCCGCTCGACCTCCTCGCGCTCGCCCACGAGCGACGACGCCATGGCACCCGCCACCGCCGCGATGATGAAACCGATGCCCATGCGGAACGAGACGGACACGGCCAGGAAGTCGTTGCCGTAGGCCACCGCGCCGAAGACCTCGCGCAGGGTGTACAGCGCGGTCGCCGCGAGCATGGTCAGCAGGGCCCCACGCAGCTGGAAGCGGATGGCGCCTTCCAACGGCAGCAGGTAGACGAGCGCGAACATCGCCGTCTCGGGGTCGAACGTGTACACGAACACGAGCCCCATCACGACGACGAGGTCGAAAGTCAGCGCGCCAACCGACAGCACCCGGGCGGCCCGCACGGTGGTCACCCGCCGCATGAGCACGGTGATCACGACGTTGCCGGCCGCGAGCAGCGCGACGAGGGCGAGGCTCAGCTCGTACGTCCAGGGCTCGTGCGGGATGTAGTACGTCACCGTCTGGACGAGCGCGAAGGGCACCGCGAGCCAGCGGATCCGCGCCATCGTCCGCTCCGTGCGCAGCGCGCGGTGCAGCGCCACGTCCCTGGCGCCGTCCGCGGTCTGCCCGCGCGCCTGCGGCTCGCTCATCGCTCGCGTCCCATCAGCGGTCCCGCTGCTGTTGCCACCGCTCACTGTAGTTTGTCGGGCTCGGCACAGCGGACAGGTTCACGAGGACCGGTACGGGGAACACCTAGCGCACGACGTCGCCGAGGAGTCCCCATGCCGGTCTTTCGCTTCATCGCGATGTGGCTCGCGAAATCCCTCAGCAAGCTGTTCGGGCTCGCGACCGTGACGTTCTTCGGCCGCCAACCGTCCCGTGACGACGACAAGGCGGCCGGCATCGGGCTCGCGTCGCTCCTGTGGCTTCCGCTGCTGGTCGTCGTGTTCTACCCGGACGCCGCCGAGTGGGTGTTCCCGGAGGTGCCCGGCGGCGACGAGGTCAACCGGGTGATCGCGCTCGCCCTCGCCGTGCTCATCCCCCCGGGCGTCGGCTACACCGTCTCCCGGCTCCACAACCAGCAGGACTCCGACCGCAGCATGCTCGCCTACCTCGGCCTGGGGTACATGTACACGCTGATCATCGGACTGCTCGTCGTGGCCCTCGTGCTGATCGTGCCCCTCGTGAAGGCCAGCTACATCCTCCGCCGCTTCGAGCTCCAGCACATCGCGGTCATGATCGAGCGCGGACACCTGGACGGGGTCGTCGACGCGGTCCTGGACGTCCTGCACCGCCACGGCATCGAGGCCCAGGTCGAGTCCCCCAACCGCCTCATCCGCTGGGTGTTCGGGGCCCTGGTGTGGGTGGAGGGCCACATCTTCCGGCGCGGCTTCAGCACCGACATGGTCGTGGTGCGGGGCGAGGCCGAGGAGCTCGGCTGGTTCGAGATCACCATCCATGCCACCGACATCACGGTCATCGGCCAGCAGGAGGTCACCACGCGGCTGGGCGCGCTGTTCTCCGAGGAGCTCGACGTGCGTGTGATGTACTTCACGTGGGACGCCGAGGCGCAGGAGCTCGAGGATGCCCTGCGGGAGTGCCGCGGCCAGCTGGAGCAGGGCAGGCCCTGCGACCGCGAGCGGATGGACGAGCTGCGCGGGCGTCTTGCGTTCCTGCAGCTGTCGCGCGAGGAGTGGGATGCGGTGCACCGCCAGCTCTACCTGATCGAACGGGACAGCGAGCGGTTGCGCGCCGACCTCGCGCTCGAACAGGCCGCCGCGAGTCCTCAGCCCGACGGTGAGGACGCGGACCCCCAGCTCGAGGCCGACGACCCGGACCTCCGGCTAGAGCCCGGCGACACCGACTCGCAGCGCAACGGGGACGACACCGCCCCGCACCCGGAGCAGCCCGAGCAGTCCGACCCCGCCTACTCGCGCAGCTGACCGGCGGCGTAGGCGCCGAGCAGCAGGGGGATCTGCTGCACGGCGACGATCAGGAACAGCGTCGCACCAGCCACCACGCCGAGCACGGGCAGCTCCACGACGCTGAGCACGAGCACGGTGGCGGCGCCGAGCAGGAGCGCAGGCGCCAACGCGACCCCGAGTGCAGCGCGGCCGCGGCCGATGTACCAACCCCCGGCGCCCCCGGCCACGAGCGGTCCCAGCACCGGCACCCAGGACAGCAGGGCACCCAGGACGAACATGATCAGGCCGCCGACCGTGAGCGACCCGCGCGGACGTGGCGCGCGCTCCGCAGCGTTGGCAGTCATGTCCTAGCGCTACCCGTGCGGGGCGGCTCTCACGCCCGGGTTCGCGGGCTCAGGCGCCAGCGGCCGTCGGCGGCGCGGGCGGGCGGGCTTCCTCCCCCGCGGGCCGCTACGATTGCCTCCCCGCCGAGGAGGGTGAGATGTCTGGAGAGGAGCCTGGGGCTCAGGCCGCCGCCACGCAGTCGCCGGCGCTGGCAGCAGCCCGGACCGAGCGTGCAGGTCTGCATCAGTGCATGGGCGCGCTCGAGGAGGCGGTGGCCTCGCCCGCGGTCGGCCGGGAGCGCGAGTGGGTCCGTGAGGTCCACAACCGCCTCGTCGAGCTCGGCGCCGCGTTCGAGCGCCACATCGCTGTGACCGAGGGGCCGGGCGGGCTGTTCGAGGAGGTGCACAAGGCGGCCCCACGCCTCACGCACGGGGTCGAGCGCCTCGCCGACGACCACCGGGAGATCCGCGCGGCGATCGGGCGGGCGCTCGACGCCATCCGTGACCGCGCGGACATGCTGCCCGAGACCCCCGGCGACGGCCGCGAAGCCGTCCTGGACCTGCTCGACCAGCTGATGCGCCACCGCCAGCTCGGTGCCGACCTCATCTACGAGGCGTACCAGGTCGACATGGGCGCGGGCGACTAGCTCGAGGCTGGGCCTCGAGGCTTGGCGAAAGCCAGTGCACGCGGCGGCTCCAGCCGGCCGTCACAGCTGCGCGAGATGGGCCGCGATGGCCCTGAACGCCCTGCCCCGATGGCTGATCGCGTCCTTGGCCGCCGGGGGCATCTCGGCGGTGGTTCGCGACTCACCCACCGGCACGAAGATCGGGTCGTAGCCGAACCCCCCGGCGCCGCGCGGCGCGTGCGCGAGGGTCCCTGCGACGCTGGCCTCCTCGACCCACTCCCGACCGTCTGAGGCCACCAGCGCCGCCGCGCACACGAACCGGGCCCTGCGGTCCTCCACGCCGCGCATGCGCTCGAGGACAAGCCGCAGGTTGGCCTCGTCGTCGCCGTGTGCGCCGGCGTAGCGAGCGCTGCGTACGCCGGGGTCCCCCTGCAGGGCGTCGACGACGAGGCCGGAGTCGTCAGCGAGACTGGCCAGGCCCGTCGCTGCCGTCGCCGAGCGGGCCTTCAGCAAGGCATTCTCCGCGAACGTGGCGCCGTGCTCCTCGACCTCGGGCAGCTCGACGTCCGTGGCGGAGCACAGCTCCACCACGGGCAGTGCGGGATCGGCGTCCAGGATGCGCCGCAGCTCGACGAGCTTGCCGCGGTTGCGCGTCGCGAGGACCAGGCGCATCAGCCACCGCCGAGCACGGCGGCCTGGGCGGCGATCAGCTGCTCGCAGCCCGCCGCCGCGAGGTCGAGCAGCCGCTCCAGCGTCGCGCGGGAGAACGGCTCGGCCTCGGCGGTGCCCTGCACCTCCACCAGGCGTCCCGAGGCAGAGGCCACCACGTTCATGTCCACCTCGGCGCGCACGTCCTCTGCGTAGCAGAGGTCGAGCACGGGGGTCGCATCGACCACGCCGACGCTGACAGCTGCCACCGGGTCGAGGCGCGGGCGCGCGGGCAGCAGTCCTGCCTCGACCATGGCGTCGAGTGCGAGCGACAGCGCGACCCAGGCTCCGGTGATGGCCGCCGTGCGCGTCCCCCCGTCCGCCTGCAGCACGTCACAGTCGACCTGCACGAGGTGCTCGCCGAGCCCGTCGAGGTCGATCACCGAGCGCAGTGACCGCCCGATCAGCCGCTGGATCTCGTGCGTGCGCCCCTTCACCCGCCCCTGCGCCGACTCACGGGGGGTCCGCTCGTGCGTGGCGCGCGGCAGCATGGCGTACTCGGCGGTCACCCAACCGCGGCCCTGCCCCCGCAGCCACCGGGGCACCTCCTCGGCAACGCTGGCCGAGCACAGCACCCGGGTGGCGCCGAAGGCCACGAGCGCAGAACCCTCGGCGTACGGCTGCGCGCCAAGCTCGAAGCGCACCGGGCGCAGGGCGTCGGCGGCGCGCCCGTCTGGACGGGCGGCACCCATGGACGGGCCCGGGTCGCTGGCCGTGCTCACAGCTGGATCTCCTGCAGGTCGCGGGCGATGAGGACCTCTCCCGGGTACTCGCGCGCCGCCTCCGCCGCGACCTCGACCGGATCCAGCGACGGCAGCACGTGCGTGATCAGGAGACGCTTGGCCCCGGCCGCGGCCGCGGCCCGTCCTGCCTCCGCGCCGGTCATGTGGATGTCGTGCGGGAGCGGGCGCATGCGCTCGAGCCACGTCGCGTCGCAGATGAACAGGTCGGCGTCGCGGGCGCACGCCACGATCTCGTCCGACGGCGCGGAGTCCGCACTGTACGCGACCACGGCGTCGTCGGTCTCCACGCGGGCAGCGAGCGTTGGGACCGGGTGGTTGGCGCCGTAGAAGGTCACCTGCATCGGACCGATGCCGACGGTCTCCCCGCTGGCCACGACCTCGAACCTCACCACCTCGCGGAGCCGTTCGGTCGTGTCGGTGGCGAGCAGCTGGCTGATGAACTCGGCGGTGCCATCAGGTCCGTACGCGGCCACGGTCTTCTGCCCCTCGGGGTGGAAGCGCAGCGCGTAGTACAGGCTGTAGACGTCCACGAAGTGGTCCGGGTGCTGGTGGCTCACCAGCACGGCATCGAGGGCTGCGACGTCACAGACCCGCTGGGTGTTGGCGAGCGAGCCGTTGCCGATGTCGAGCAGCAGCCGGTGGCCGCCCGCCGTCACGAGGTACGACGAGCAGGCCCGCCCCGAGCCGACATGCGTGCCGGCGGACCCGCAGACCGTGACGGTCAGCCCGCTCATCCGCCCGCCCGAACGAGCGTGTGGACGTCGGCTGCCGTCACGCGCGGGCCGAGGAACCGGGTCGCGAGCGCGCCGAACGTGGCCGGGTGCCCGGTCACGGCGAAGCGATGCGGCCCGCGCGGCCCCGAGGCGAGCCCGTCCCGCGCGAGCAGGTCGCAGAACACCTGCCGGGCGGTCTCCTCCGCGCTCGACACCAGCAGCACGTCCGGGCCGAGGACGGAGCGGATGACTCCGGTGAGCAGGGGGTAGTGGGTGCATCCGAGGATCAGCGTGTCGACCTGAGCGGCGCGGAGGGGCGTGAGGTAGTCCCGGGCCACGGCGCAGACCTCCGCGTCGGCGGTGCGCCCGGCCTCGACCAACCCGACGAAGCGCGGACACGGGACGCTCACCACCTTGAGGTCGGGATCCACGCCGGCCACGGCACGCTCGTACGCGCCCGACGCGACCGTGCCGGTCGTCCCGATCACGCCGATGCGGCCGTTGCGGCTCGCGCGCACCGCGACACGCACCGCCGGCTCGATGACGCCGACGACCGGCACGCGGCGGTCGTCGCATCCCGCACCGAGCGCGGCCGTCGCGGTGTTGCACGCGGCCACGATCAGCTTGCAGCCCTGACCGGCCAGCAGCTCGATCAGCTCCCGCGCGAAGCTGCGCACCTCGCCGAGCGCACGGGGACCGTACGGCCCGCGCGCGGTGTCACCGACGTAGATCAGCTGCTCGTCGGGCAGGAGGTCCATGAGCGCGCGCGCGACCGTGAGCCCGCCCACTCCCGAATCGAACACCCCGATCGGCGGCGCAGCGCCCGGGTCGGGCGGCGCAGCAACCGGCAGGGACAGGTGCGGGTCAGCGGGCATCGACGCCGGAGTGTAGCCGGGCCGTCGCGGCTCCCGGCCATAGGCCCCCCGCCGGAAGACGGCGCCGGCAGGCTTGGTGCCTATGCCCAGAGGGTGTGCTCGAGCTTGGCAGCGATCGCGTCGAGGTCACCCGGCGCGTACGCGCCGGTGGACAGGTACTTCCACCCGCCGTCGGGGGAGATCACCACGACCTTGGTGCCCGCCGGCAGCCGCTTGGGCGTGCAGACGCGTTGTGCCACGTGCAGCGCGGCACCCGTGGAGGGTCCGGCGAAGATCCCTTCCGCGCCGACCAGGTCGCGGGTCGCTTCGAGCGCGGCGCGGGAGTTGACCTTGATCCGCCCGTCCAGCACCGACTGGTCGAGCACCGGGGGGACGAACCCCTCGTCGAGGTTGCGCAGCCCGTAGACGAGCTCGCCATACTCCGGTTCCGCGGCGATCACCTTGATGGCGGGGTTGTGGGCCTTGAGGCGGTGCCCGGCGCCCGTGAGGGTTCCGCCCGTGCCGAGGCCGGCCACGACAGCCCCGACGTCGGGCAGGTCACGCAGGATCTCCGGTCCGGTCGTCTCGTAGTGGGCCCGGGGGTTCGCGGGGTTGCCGTACTGGAACGGCATGTACAGCTCGTGGTCCGCCTCGGCCATCTCGCGCGCGACGCGGACCGCGCCGTTCGAGCCCTCCGTCGCGGGGCTGAACACGATGTCCACGCCGAACATCGTGAGCAGCTCACGCCGCTCCTGCGAGGTGTTCTCCGGCATGACGCACGTGAGCTTGTAGCCGCGGGGCGCGCACAGGGCGGCGAGCGAGATGC
>SKPY01000387.1 GCA_007119305.1 Nitriliruptorales bacterium | reverse complement strand
GTGCGCGTCGGTGCGGGCGATCGGCTCGGTCCAGAGCCCGCGCAGATCGACCGGGCTGGCCGGGTCGCCCCACGCCAGGCCGGCGCCGCCGTAGCGGAAGCGGTCCCAGTGCAGGTTGAGCCCGGCGCTCGCGCCGACCTCGAGGCAGCGCAGCGGCAGACCGCTGCGCGCGGCGACGTCGAGGAACCCGACCGCGAGCGCTGCGGCGCGGCCGACCTCGTTGGTCTGGCAGGCCAGGGCGACCAGCGCGGCGACGTCGTCGTCGTGCTCGAGCAGGCACATCTCGAAGTCCCCCCACGGATCGCCGCGGGGGCTGCCGCCCACGCTGGGATAGTGCCGTGCGAGCCGGGGTGCCCGGCCGGTGAGGACGAGCCGGTGGACTGCGGCCATGAAGCGCAGGGCGAGCGCCCCCGCCCGCCCCGGGGCGACGTGGGCCGCCAGGAGCCGCCAGCACACACCACCCACCTCGACATCCTCGGCGGCCCGCCGCAGCAGGTGCGCGTAGAGGGGCGAGCCCATCGCCGCACAGGCCCGGGCCTGGTCGCGCAGGAGCCAGGCGAGATGACGCTGCGGCTGCAGGGCGGGATCGGTAGGGGGCGGGGGCAGGCGCCCTGCCGGTGACGCCGCCTGCGGTTCGGCGCCGTAGGGGTCTCCCGGCATACTGGCCGAGGACCCGCCGTCAGCGTCGCCTGGTGCCCTCATGCCGCCCCTTGTCGCAGCCTTCGTCGTCTTCTTCACGTCCGGCGCGATCCTCGTGCTCGAGATCCTCGCGGCCCGGATCCTCGCACCCTATGTCGGCGTGACCCTCGAGACGTACACGGGCATCATCGCGACCATCCTCGCGGGCATCTCGCTGGGGTCGTGGTACGGGGGCCGCCTCGCCGACCGCGTGGACCCGCGCAGCCTGCTGGGCCCGACCGTGCTGATCGGCGGCACGATCGCGCTGTTCGCCGTCCCGCTCGTCACGTTCTTCGGCCAGCTGCTGCGCGGCGGCGGCAACGCCGCCATCCTGATCCTCGCGCTCGTCGGCTTCTTCGCCCCGGCGGCCGTGCTCGCCGCCGCGACCCCGCTCGTGGTGAAGATCCAGCTGCGCAGCCTGGACGAGACCGGTCGCACGGTCGGCACGCTCAGCGCGATCGCCACGGCCGGCGCGATCATCGGCACGCTGCTGACCGGCTTCGTGCTCATCCGCTTCTTCGCCAACCGCCCGATCGTGCTCGCCGTCGGCGGCTCGCTCGTGGTCCTCGGCGTCGTGCTGTGGGGCTGGCTGTGGCCGCGCGACACCGCCCGGCGGCCGGTGCTCGCCACGTTCGGCGTGGGCGCGGCGCTGCTCACCGCCTTCGCCGCCAGCCCGTGCGACCGGGAGACGTCGTACTACTGCGCCCGCGTGCTCGTCGACGACGACCGCCCGTCAGGCCGCGTGCTCGTGCTCGACACCCTGCGCCACAGCTACGTGGACCTCGACGACCCCACCTACCTCGACTTCGGCTACATGCGCATGTTCGCCGACGTCATCGACGCGCACTTCGAAGCCGGCGCGGCTCTCGACGTCCTGCACGTCGGCGGCGGCGGGTTCACGATGCCGCACTGGCTCGAGGCCACCCGGCCCGGGACGCGCAGCGTCGTCCTCGAGCTCGACGGCGAGCTCGTGCAGCTCGCCGAGGACGAGCTCGGCCTCGAGCGCACCGACGGGCTGCGCATCGAGGTTGGCGATGCCCGCCTGTCCCTCGCCGCCGAGCCCGCAGGCGCCTACGACGTCGTGATCGGTGACGCCTTCGGAGGGCTCGCGGTGCCCTGGCACCTGACGACGGTCGAGTTCGTGCACGAGATTCGCCACCGGCTCACCCCGGAGGGGGTCTACGTGATCAACGTCATCGATCATCCCCCCCTTGCGTTCGCCAGGGCGGAGGCCGCCACGCTGGCGGCCGTGTTCGACCACGTCGCCGTGGTCGCCCAGCCCGAGCGTCTCGCGCGCGCCGACGGCGGCAACCTCGTGCTCGCCGGCTCGGACGCGCCGCTCGACGCCGAGGCGATCCAGCGGTCGATCGACGCGCGCGAGGGGCCGGAGACCGTCGCGACCCACGGCACACTCGAGGCCTTCGTCGGCGACGCCCAGGTCCTGCGGGACGCCTACGCACCGGTCGACCAGCTGCTCACCCCCCACCCCGCCCGGGCCCGCACGCTGCGCTGAGGGGTCTCGAAACGCCTGCCGGCGGCCCGCGCCGGCTCGTGTCAGCACGTCCATGACGGTCGCTGGCGCGACCGCCACAACCGGAGATACGGAGCATGGCGACCGCGGCGCTGGCGCTTGGGTCGCATTCACATCTCAAGTCTCGGCCTTCACGGCGAGGACCGGGCAGACGGCGCCGAGCAGCACGTCCTGGGCGACGCTGCCGAGCACGAGCTTGCCCACCGGGGAGCGCCGCCGGATCCCGATGACGATGAGCTCGGCGTCGATGCGCCGGGCCTCGTCGAGCAGCTGCTGGCCAGCCCGACCGGACGAGTCGTGCAGCACGCTCGTGGTGACGTCCAGGCCGGCGCCCGCAAGCTGCGCGCGCACCGCGTCGAGGTGCGCCTCGAGCTGCTCCGAGCGCTGCATGTCCTGGCGGGCACGGGTGGGGCTGTCGCCCGGCTCGTGCGCCAGCACGGTGGCGACGTGCAGCGCCACGGCACGCAGCTGCGCCTCCGCGGCGCCTGCCTCGAGGGCCGTGCGGCCCTGGGCGGTCGTCTTGTAGCCGACGAGTACGGTCACGGCGGGCTCCTGGGTCGGGCCGGGGCGATGCTCAGGTGGTCAGCGCGGGGGCTCGGCGCCGCGCGCGGGGGCCCGTCCACCACTGCCAGACGTAGACCACCGAGAACACCCCCAGCCCGACGAGGTCGGTCGTCAGGTCGCCGTAGAGCAGCAGCAGGCCGGATGCGGCCAGCAGGCCGCGGGCGGCGTAGTTCAGGTTGCGGTCGATGTGGCCCACGACCGCGGTGCCGACCGCGTAGATGCCCACGACCGCCGTGATGACGGCCTTCGGGCCCAGGAACCACGTCCACTCGTAGAGGAGCAGCTGGGGCGCCGCGACGAACATGTAGGGCACGAGGAACCCGCCGATCGCGATGCGCAGGCTGTGCAAACCCGTCTTCAAGGGGTTGGCCCGCGCGATCCCGGCAGCGGCGTACGACGCGAGGCACACCGGTGGCGTGATGTCGGCCTGGACGCCGTAGTAGTAGACGAACAGGTGCGCCGACAGCAGGACCGCGGCGCTGTAGGGCTGGTCGAAGAAGAACAGGATCGCCGGCGCGGCCATCGTGGCGGTGATCACGTAGTTCGCGGTCGTGGGCAGGCCGATGCCGAGGACGATGCACGCGATCATGACGAAGAACAAGGTGATCAGCAGGTTCTCGCCGGCGAGCGCGACGAGCCCGCGCGACAGCTGCAGGCCGAGACCGGTGAGGGTGACGATCCCCGCGATCAGGCCCGCCGCGGCGCACGCGACGATGATCGGCAGGGCGATGCGCGCGGCGTCGACGAGCCCGTTGAGCAGGCCCATGACGGTCAGCCGGTCCTCCATCCTGCGCCAGCGCCGGAAGACCAGCGCGATGAGCTGGACGACGAGGTTGACGATGACCGTGGTGGCCACCGCGTACCAGGCGGCCCGGATGGCCGAGAAGCCCATCGCGAGGATGTAGAAGATCACCCCGATCGGGATGAGCAGGTAGCCCTTGCGCAGCATGAGCTGGCGGACGTTGGGCAGCTGGCTGCGCGGCAGCCCCATGATCCCCTGCCGCTTCGACTCGTAGTGGATGACGATGAACTGGGCGGTGAAGAAGAGGACGGCGGGGAGCGCCGCGGCCCTGATGATGTCGCGGTAGGGCAGCCCGGTGAACTCGATCATGATGAACGCCGCGGCACCCATGATCGGGGGTGCGAGCTGCCCGCCCGTCGACGAGGCCGCTTCGACGGCGCCCGCGAACTCGCCCTTGTAGCCGGAGCGCTTCATCATCGGGATCGTGAACGCCCCGTTGCTCACGGTGTTCGCCACCGAGCTGCCGGTGATGGTCCCGGAGAAGGCGCTCGTGAGCACGCCGACCTTGGCGGTCCCGCCGGTCATGCCGCCGGTCAGGCCGAACGCGAGCTGGGTGAAGAAGCGCTCCATGCCGGTGCGCTGCAGGAGCGCGGCGAAGATCAGGAAGATGTAGATGAACGTCGACGACACGCGGATCGGTGTGCCGAACACCGCCTCGGTCCCGAGGAAGGAGGTCGCCACGATCCGGTCGACGGAGTAGCCCGCGTGCGCGAAGAAGGCCGGCATCTGCTGACCGAAGTAGGCGTAGGCGAGCGCCGCCCCCGCGACGACCACCAGCGGCGTGCCGATCACCCGCTGGGTGGCAAGAAGGATCAGCATGATCCCGGCCGTGCCCACCGCGAGGTCCACCTCGCTGTGCAAGGCCACCCGCTCCTGGATCTCCCTGGAGAACCAGTAGACGTACAGGCCGGCGCCGAAGCCCCCGAACGCGAGGACCAGGTCGGCCACCGGCATGCCGGCCAGCCGCCAGGGCAGGTGCCGCGCTGCGAGCGCGAGCCCGAGCGCGACCGCCGCGGGCACGACCGTGTAGAAGCCGGTCACGTCCGTGAGCACCATGAACGCCAGGACCACGAGCCCTGCTGCCGCGAGGACCCAGCCGCGCACCGCCTGTCTCGGGGTCAGATCGGTCTTCGCGGGGTAGAGCAGGAAGACCAGCCCGAGCCCGAGGCCGAGGTGGAAGCTGCGCTGCTGCAGGCTCTCAAGCGTCCCGAACACCGCGGTGTAGAGGTGGAAGAGGCTGAGGATCAGCGCCACGACGAAGAAGGCGCCCCGCCACAGCGACCGCATGTCGTCGCGTGTGCCCGGTGTCGACTCCGCGAAGCTCTGGTGCTCGAGCTGCTCGACGTCGTGCTGCAGCTCCTCGCGCAGCTCTTCGGGCAGCTCCTCGGGGATCTGGCCGACGGTGTCGGAGACCCACGCGTCACGTTGGGATGAGTGCTCCCGCGACTCGTCGCTCATCGCCTGGACCCACCTGCGCTCATCGAGATCCTCCCACGAGCAGCTCGACCCGGCTACCCGAGCGTGTGACGTCGAGCAGCCGCAGCCGCTCGCCGTCGGCGAACTCCAGCACATGGTCGACGTCAGCCCCGCCGACCATCAAGGGCAGCGTGCCGATCTCGTGCCCGTGATGGAGCACCCGGAACGCGCCGTCGTCGGACGTGAAGGTCGTGGTGGTCCCGCCCATCTGCTCCGGGCCTGCCGGCAGGTTCGGGCCCGGCTCGTCGAACCACAGCTCCTCGAGCGCCAGGGTGTCGGCGGCCGGGACGGAGAACGTCTCGATGATCGGCCGGCGCGTCACCGAGTGGGTGTGCTCCAAGCGGAAGCGCTCGCCGACGCGCAGCTCGCGCTCATACACGGTCACGCCCGCAGGGTGGTCGACGACCTGGAACGTGGTCGCCGTCGGCGTCTGGCCCGGCGTGGCTGCGAGGAGCCACACCGCGAGGCCGGCGGCGACGGCCGCGGCGGCGAACGCCGCAGCCGTCGCGCCTGCCCTGAGCCGTCGCCGGGGCGGCGTCGCCGGGGTCCCGGGCGACGCCTCCGCCACGGCGACGTGCGGGCTCACTCGGCGCCGACCTCGTCGTAGTAGCGCTCCGCCCCGGGGTGGAGCGGGAGGTCAGCGCGGCCGTCGAGGGCGGTGTCGATCTGGATCTGCGCGCCGACAGCGTGCGCGTCGGCGATCGACTCGTTGTGCTCGTACAGCACGCGTACGAGCTCGTACACGGCGTCCTCGTCGAGGTCCATGGGCGCGTACAGCGTCGCCCAGTTGGTCACCCAGATCACCTCGTCGTCCTGCCCGGGGTACGTGCCGGCCTCCACGGCCAGCTCCGACAGGGTGGGGTCGTCGTCCAGCAGCCGACCCCGCAGGTCATCGTCGATGGACACGAACGTGAGGTCGGTGGCGGTCGCCACCTCCTCGATGCTGCCGGCGGGCAGGGCCAGGATGGCGAACGCCGCGTCGATCCGGCCGTCGCGCAGGCCGTCGGCGGCGTCACCAAAGGTGTCGGAGAAGGCCTCGATGTCGTTGTCGGGGTCGATGCCCTCGGCCTCGAGCATCGTGCGGGCGATCACCTCGGTGCCGCTGCCCGGCGGGCCGATCGCGACACGCTGGCCGGCCATGTCGGCGACCGACTCGATGCCGGAGTCGGCGCGGGCGACGACCTGCGTCACCTCGCCGTAGACGTTGCCGAGGAACGCGAAGTCCTCCATCGGGCCGTCCTCCTCGAACGCCCCCTCCCCGGCCATCGCGTCGGCCGCCACGCCGTTCACGGCCATGATCAGCTCGACCTCACCGGCGTCGAGCAGGCGCAGGTTCTCCACCGACGCGCCGCTCGACTGCGTGCTCACGCGCACGGCGTCGAGGTTGTCGTTCCACACGCCGGCCATCGCGCCGCCGAGCGGGAAGTACGTCCCGCCGGTGGAGCCGGTCGCGAGCGTCAGGAACTGCTCGTCAGGCGCCTCGGCGACATCGTCGTCATCGTCGACATCGTCGACGACGTCGTTGCAGGCAACGACGAGCAGCGCGAGGGCCGCCAGTGCTGCGATCAGTCGCAGCGCACGTGCGTTCTTCGTCAGCCATTGCATGTCAGTTGCTCCTCCTCATCATCGTTCGTCAGGTCGTGGTCGCAAGCTGCACTCGCAGCACGGTCACCCTTCGCCCCTCACCTCCCTGTGCAGTGCAGACCGACTACGTCTTTCGTTGCCCGGCCCCTGGGGTCGCCGGGGTCGCGCCGGCCGGGCGGGCCGGGCCCAGCCCTCCGACGTATGTCGTAGGATGACCGACGACGACGCGCACGTCCACTAGCTCCACCCCCTGCGGCCCGGAGATGACCGGGTTGAGGTCGAGCTCGACCAGCGCAGGCTCGCGCTCGAACAGCCGCGACACGGCGAGCAGCAGCGCCACGAGCGCCTCGCGGTCCACCGGGGCGCTCCCGCGAAAGCCGTCGAGCAACGGGGCGAGGCGCAGCTCGTCCAGCATCTCGCGCGCCTCGAGCGGGGTCACCGGCGCCGCGCGGAAGGCGACATCGGCGTGCACCTCCACGGCCGTGCCGCCAGCGCCCACCGTCACGAGCGGCCCGAAGCTGGGGTCGCTGGCCGCGCCGACGAGCAGCTCGACGCCGGCCCCGGCCATGGGAGCGACGAGCACGCCCTCGACCGTGCTGTCGGGCCGAGCCGTGCGGGCGCGCGCGACGACCTGCTCGAAGCCGCGCCGAGCGTCCTCGGGCGTCGCGACGTCGAGCACGACGCCGCCGATGTCGGACTTGTGCACGATCCCGGATGCGACGACCTTGAGCGCCACCGGGCGGCCCAGGCGCTGCAGGGCGTCGACAGCGGCGTCGGCGTCGGTCGCGAGCGTCCAGGGGCCGACCGGTAGGCCGTGCGCGGCCAGCAGCGTGCGAGCCTCAGGCTCGCTGAGGGCGTGGCCGGGGGCGGCCTCGTCCCGGCGCGGAGCCGCGGTCGCGAAGCTCGAGCGCTGCGCGTGGGTGGCGTGCGTGCGCCCGCG
>SKPY01000447.1 GCA_007119305.1 Nitriliruptorales bacterium | reverse complement strand
CGCAGCGTCACACGACCCCATCAGCCGGAAGGCACCAAGCCTACTGCTCGGGCCTCGGGTGCGGCACCGTGTGGCACTGGCGCCGCGTCTGGTCCCCGCCTGTCAGCACCACGCCCGGCGCTCAGGGGGACCGAGACGATGGACGGTGAAGCTGGTCACCAGCGCGCCGAGCACGAGGCACACCAACGCTGCCAGCGGGGCCCACACGGCAATGGCCAGACAGGCGAGGTGGACGGCCAGGTTGGACGTCCAGTCGAGCACCACCCAGCGGTACAACCGGACCGGCAGCCGACGCCGCCACGCGCCCAGCCGGTGCGTGCGCACGATCAGCGTCAGGCACAGCGCTGACAGGAGGGCGAACAGCCCGATGAACGCCAGCACCGCCCCTCGGGAGCCAGGCGCCGCGCTCACCAGGCTCGTCGGGAACGGCGCAAGCGCCACGCCGGCGAGCAGCACCAGGTTCACCGCGATCAGGCCGGGTTCGAACCAGGCCAGCTGCGCGATGATGCGGTGGTGCTGCCACCACACGCTGGCGACGAGGAAGAACGCGAGCGCGAACGTCACCAGCGCGCCGACGTCCGGGGCGTCCAGCGTGAGGACCAGCAGCGTGAGCGCGATCGCGAAGACCGCGTCCGCGAGGTTGACGACCCGGCCGAACTCGAGGCCGTCCCGTGCGTAGCGGTGACCGCTCGGGACGGCCAGGTCCGCGCGCTGCAGGCCCGCGGTCAGCTGGGGCGTGACAGCACCTGGGACCAGGCTCGACCCGCTCATGACGGCCCCACTTCTGGGAGACGGTGCGCAGTAGCCCGAGGCTGGCCGCAGCGGGCCGGCGTCCCCAGGGGCGAAGGGCCCCCCACAGCCGAGCCCAATGGACCTGGCTTGCGGCGACAGGGCTCCGCGCTTCGCCGCGCCACCACGCTGCCTGGAAAGCATGCGGCGCCGGGGCCGCATCCTCGGGTCGTGTCCGGGGGGTCGGGTAAGGGGCGGGGAGGATGCGGCGCGGCGGCCGCATCCTCGTCCTCGGGCCCTGGCCCCCTACGGGTGCAGGACCTCGAGCTCGCGGGCCTCGTCGAGCACGTCGTCGCAGATGGCGGCCTCGCCACCGAGCGCGATGACGCGCTTCGGAGCGAGCCGGGAGATCTCCGCCGCGACGCTCTGCGGCAGCACGCAGTGGCGGACGAGGAGGATGGGCCCCCGGGTCGTCGAGCCAGCCGCCAGCGCGTCGGGGAAGGTGTCCTGGCGGGCGAGATAGACCTCCTCGGCGCCCTGGGGGAACTCGGCCTGGGAGATCACGACGGCGGTGTCGATGCGCGTCGGTCCGGCAAAGCGCCCGGTGAGGCGGTCAAACGGCGGGGTCTCGTCCGACCGGGTCAGCGGCCCGGCGAAGCGCCCACTCGCCTCCCGGCCGTCGAAGCCGAGCGGGGCACGGTCGCCGACCAGGGTGGCCAGGTCGTCCGACGCCGGCTCGCGGTCGTACACCATGGCGCCGGCGTAGCTGATCGTCGCCGGCAGGTCGAGGCAGCCGGGGTCGAACGACGCCTCGTACCAGGTGCCGTCGAAGTCCGCCGTGCCCTCGCAGATGGGCGTGGCGTCGTCGAACAGCGTCGCGCGGGCCCGGAGCAGTCCGTCGTCGACGTTCATGAACAGCTGGCCGGTCGGGAAGCCGTACGCCTCGGCCAACGTGTCGAACGTCCAGATGATCTCGGCGTCGCCCTCCTGCCAGCCGTCGTCGGTCTGCGGGTCGGTCGGTTCGTCGACACGCAGCGAGAACGTCAGCGTGCCGGGCTCGTAGGACGCGCACACCTCGAGGATGTCGGCACGCGGGTCGTCCACGGGCTGTCCGGTGAGATCGTGCACGTCGCCGTCCGGGTCGGTGATGCAGTGCTCGTGGCCGGCGGCCACCGAGGGCTGGGGGGTGGTGGCGACGATCGCCAGCGCTGCGGCGAGCACCGCCACGAGGCCGAACGCGGTCGCGCGGACCGCGAGGGTTGATGCGGTCGTGGTTGCCATGGCAGGTCCCTCCGGGGTGCGGGTCGGATGTGGCGGGATCCTACGGCGGAACGACCGTGGACGGGGCCATCCCTGTGCGTCACCGGCAGCGGGCCGGTTTCGCGCCCCGAACAGCCACCGGCTGTCGCCGCGCTCCGCAGCGCCACCGCCACCGGAGCGTGATCCTGTGCGCTAGATTGCCTGGCAGGCAGCCGTTGGGTGCTCATCGCGGGAGGATGGGCATGGGTCAGGATCGAAAGCCGCGCGCGCGATCACTGAAGGAACGGGCGCTGGCGGGGTGACGAGCAATGCCCAACGACAGCTGGCTGCCGAGCGTCCCCAAGCGGTTCCTCGCAGTGCTCGGCGTTCTCGCCGGAGTGACGTACGGCATCCTGTGGCTCATCTACATGCAGTTCTACGGCGTGTTCAACATCCGCCCGGAGGACGTCGGCTTCGATCAGACACGATTGGTGTCCCAGGCGCTCATCGGCCCGGCGGTCGTGATCATCGTCGCCTCGGTGATCGGGGCGGTGTACCTGGGGTTGATGTTCCTCTACCTCGGCTTCTTCAAGGACATCGGGGCGCTGCGGCCCGTGCTGCATCCACGCAGGGACCGTGCGCAGATAGCGGAGCAGGTCAGAGGCCGGGCGGGGAGCATTCAGAGCTTCGCGCGAGGCAGCGTGCGAGAGCACTGGTGGCGCTACCTCGTCGCCTCGGTCGTGCTGTCCTCGGCAGTCATCCTGGGCGTGCTGCTGGTCACAGCGAGGAACACCGCAACCGAGGTCCTCAACGAGGGGCAGGGCGTCAGCGCCGTAGCCCTCGAAGGACGGGGCCTGTCGTTGCCCTTGCTCGACTTCCAGGCCTTGCCGATCGAGTTGTCGGTCGACGACGCAGAGCAGCGTGTGGGCACGCTCGACGTCGTCGACGAGTGCTTCTTGTTCCTCGGCAAGCGCGACGGGCGTCTGGTCCTGTTCGACGTGAGGAGTCGAGGCACCTACTTCGTCCCGAGCGACGGGCTCATCATCGAACTGCGCTCGGGCAACGTGCCGGACGAGTGCACTGCCCGCCCGGGCTACGATTGAACGGGCACGCGAACGCCGCACGCACCGCAGCACTGCGCAACCTCCCGACACCCGCGGAGCCCGCCGCCAGCCCGTTCACCCTCGACCCGAGAGGCGACTGCCCATGGCCACTGACGACCGCACCGACCTGCCGGATGCCGTGGAGTTCCTCCTCCGCGAGCACCGCATGTTCGAGGAGATGTTCGCGCGCTACGAACGCCTCGGCGACGACGTGGACGCCAAGCGGCACCTGTTCCGGGAGATCGTTGCCGAGCTGTCCGTCCATGAGGCGATCGAAGAGATCGTCGTCTGGCCCGAGGTCCGGGCCAGCGTGCCTGGTGGCGACGAGCTGGCCGACCGACGCATCGCCGAGGAGGATGAGCTCAAGCACATGCTGGCAGCGCTCGACCGCATGTCACCGGCCGACGCGGGCTTCGACACGAAGCTCAGGGCATTCGGCGAGGAGGTGCTGCGCCACGCACGCGAGGAGGAAGAGCACGTCTTTCCCGCGCTGCGCCAACACGTCGATGCTCAGGTGCTGAAGGAGATGGGCGCCGCCCTCGAGGTGGGCGACAGGGTCGCCCCGACTCGCCCGCATCCACGCGTCCCGAGCGGGGCGCTCGCCCAGTTCGTGGCCGGCGGGCCGGCCGCCGTGCTCGACCGGGTACGGGACGCCATCGAGCAGTTCAGGGCCCGCGGCTGAACCTGAGGTTGCGCTGACGGATGCATTCGGGCGTGATGGCGCTCCGCCACGAGACTGGCCCGTTGCGGTGCGGGCGGGCGGCGCAGACGGCGCCCGCCCGCACCGGCAGCGAACCGGTGCGCTAGCGCGCGCCCCGGGTGGGAACACGCACGTCGACCCAGACGAGGTGGTGGTCCGAGGACGCGGCGATCTCGGCCCACGGATCGTCGCTGGTGGGCCAGAACACGCGGGAGTCGACGATCTGCAGGTTGTTGCTCGGCAGGGCGTAGTCGACCCGGGCGGTCCAGCCGAAGTCGGCGGTGTGGTGCTCAGGCTGGGGCGGGCAGCGTTCCAGCGGTGGGTCGGCCGCCTCGGCGTGGCGCTCGACCGCGCCTTCGCTGGCCGGCGTGTTGCGGTCGTTGACCCTCGGGTGGTCGAGGAGCTGCTCGATTGCGCCCGGCACCGAGTTGCCGACGCACGGGTCGGCGTTGTAGTCGCCGAGGATCACGAAGGAGGCACCGGGGCGCAGGCCGCCGGTCTGACCCTCGTCGTCGTAGAGGTAGCCGCCGCGGGCCGGGTGCACGTAGTCGGCCCACAGGCGGATCTCGTCGTGGTTGCGCAGCACGTTGCGCTGCTCAGGCCCGTCGAACGCCGGCGGCGTCGGGTGCGCGTTCAGGGTGTGGATGACGTGATTGCCGATCTGCACGGGCACGTCCCAGTGCGACTTGGACGACAGCCGGAACTGCTCGAGGATCTCGCCGGAGTACCAGTCCCCCTCCTCGGGGGTGTCCGGGTCGCTCGGCAGCAGCGCGCCGGGCATGTCCGCCCAGCGGAAGAGCTGGAAGGTGCGGATCCGCTCCTCGACGATCGGGTACTTCGACAGCACGAGCATGCCGTACTGCCCTTCGTAGTGCCCGAAGCCCCAGGCGTCGGTTGGGGCGCCGGTCTGGCCGCTGCGGTCGAGGTCGAAGCCCGAGTCGACGCCGGTGTTGGACGGGGCCACGAACGCGTACTCGTAGTAGATCGCCTCCTGGTCGCCCTGGGGCACCTCGAGGTACTTCGCACGGAAGGCGTCGGCGGCGTCGTACTCGTCGACGCCGTCGATGTGGCCGACGTAGTCGAACTCGCCGACCTGCAGCACGTCGGGTCGCTCGCGCTGGATGATCTGCGCGATGTCGCGCATCTGCTCGTGGTCGCCGGCTTGGAGATCGGTGAGGAACTGGCTCTCGTCACCGGCACGGTGCGGGTCGGAGAACGCGGTGTTGTAGGTGCCGAAGCGGACGATCTCCGGCGCTCCGGGAGCCCCGGGGGGCGTGCCCGGACCGGCGTGGTCCGGCGGACCGCCCTGGCCCGCCGCCGGCAAGGCGGCGACGAACAGCAGCGCGAGCGCTGCGAGCAGCGCGGTCAGGTTGCGGTGGAGCGGGCGCAGCGTGGTTGGCGAGGTGTGCATCGCAGCTCCTTCGGTGGAGGACGCACTGGCTCAAGTGCCGCGGGCTGCCGGGCCATGCACAGGGGGGACATCGCCTCCGCACCTCGCGTCATCGGGCCAGCGCACGAGGCCCATGATGCTAGGACGGTCTCCGGTGGCGCTCAACCGCAACGTAGGCACGTGCAGCAGGGCGGCACCCCGCCATACACGTGGTGACTGCTACCCGCCCGGACGTCCCGTCGCTCTGGCATGCCACCGACCGACGTGCTCGTCGTCGACGCTGCTCATGATCTGCCCGTCAGCGGGCAGGCCGCTGAACTCCGGGTCGACGCACACGAGCTCGGGGTCCACCACCGTCCTCACCGCCGTGCAGCGGCCGTACCGCCGCCTGCGCCGCTGCGAGATCGCGTTGCGCGTGCGGCGTCTCGACGATGCGGAAGTGCTCGCCGGGGTGGCGCGCCTCGAGCCGCTCGCGGTGACCGTCGACATCGGCGGTGACGCCGACGACCCATTCGCCGGCGGCCTGGTCGACCATGAGCCACCCGATCTCGTCGGGGTGTTCGGCGGCGTAGGTCGACTGCACGTCCTCGGGGACGCGCTCGCTGAGCGGCGGGCCGGTCGGCTCGCCGCTGCCGTCGCGGGGCTGCTGGCGGGCGAAGACATCCTCCCGCGGATCCTCGAGCTCCGCACAGCGGCGGATCGGGTGGTCGGCGAACAACGTGGCGGCCTCATCCGCCGTCGGCTGCCGGGGCGGTGGGGTGGGCGCGGGTGCCCGCGGGCCGTCGTAGGGGGACAGGACGAAGGTCGCGACGAGCTCGCCGTCCGGCCCGTCGTCCTCGGCGCTGCGCACGGTGACCTCTGCGCCGAGGCCGCCGCGATGGTAAGCGATGGTGTACGCCCAGACGATGTAGGGGTCGGTGCACCCGCCGGGCGGCGCCAGCAGCGTGTGCTCGAGCGTCGCGTCGACGAGGCGCACCTCGACGGCCTCGTCGGGGCAGGCGTTGTCGCCGCGGCGGACGAAGGCGACGACGTGCTCGTCCAAGGCCAGCCCTGGGGCAGGTTGGTCGAAGCCGTAGGCGTCCCAGAAGGCGCTGAGCTCCTCCTGCGACTCGACGAGGTCGATGCCGAGGTTGCCCGTGGCCTCGGTGACTCCGAGCACCGAGAACCAGGCGGCATCCGGATGGGGAGCCTCCGCGGTCTGGGACGCCTCCTCGGCTGGGGTCTGCCCGGCGGGGGCGATGCCGCCCGGACCGGGCTCCAGAGCGACTCGCTCGTCGCAGGCGGCCAGCACGAGCACCAGCATGGCGACCCTGGGCCGACCACCATGCGGCAGCAGCTTCAGGTCGGGGGCCCGTGTGCCGACATCCTCCGAGCCGGAGACAGGGGGCACCGATGAGCCACGGGACAGCGCCGCACGAGCCCTGGGCGCTCCGCCTGCCGGGTGACGAGGCGGTCCGCAAACCGGGGCAGAACCTCAAGGAGTGGGCCGGCGACGACCGCGGCCGCATCCGCCGCCTGTTCGACCGTGTCACGTTCCGTGAGCTGCGTGACCCCAAGCTCGCCGGCGCGTGGGGTGAGGAGCGCGTGGGCCGGGAGCTCGCCAAGCTCGGTGCGGAGTGGACGGTGCTGCACGGGGTGCGTGTCGGACCGAAGGCGGATGCGGATCATGTCGCGATCGGCCCGGCGGGGGTGTTCTGCGTGAACACCAAGAACCTCGACTTCGACGCGAAGGTCGTGGTCAGCGCGCGCCGGTTCCGTGTGAACGGCTACAGCCGCGACTACTACCCGAAGGCGGTGCGCGAGGCGGAGCGTGTCGCCGCACGGCTCAGCGCCGCGGCCGGCGAGGGCGTGGCGGTAACACCGGTGCTCGTGGTCACCGGGGTGGACCGGAGGAACGTGCGGATCAAGGCGCAGCCCGACGACGTCGCGGTGGTCATGCGCCGAGACCTCGACCGGTGGCTGACGCAGCAGCCGCGCCGGCTCGCCGCGGACGCGGTGACCCAGCTGGCCCGCACGGCGCGGCAGCCCGCGACGTGGGACCCGACGCAGGTCGCCGCGGTCCTCGACGTCGTGCCGCCGACGCGACCGACGTCCGCCGAGTCCGTGCAGCCAGACGTCCAGATGCCATCGGCGACCCCCCTTGACGCGGCCATCCCGGGTGTCACCGTCAACCGCTGGCGCCGGTACGGCCAGGACCGGCTCTACGTCAACGACGAGGCCACCGGGCAGCGTCTGGGCTGGCGTGACAACACCACCGGCGCGGTGCACGTCGATGACGACATGGACGCAGGCGTGGTGGAGGCTGCGCTGCGTGGCTGGGACGCGAACGCCGCTGCTGAAGACGACACAGCGTCAGGGGCCCGGTTGGGTCCGGACAACCCTTGACAACGGCGGCGTGGGTCGCCGCGCACAGTGGCTGGTGCTGTTCGCGGTAGCCCGTTGGTGCCTCGGTCGAGCGTCG
>SKPY01000304.1 GCA_007119305.1 Nitriliruptorales bacterium | reverse complement strand
GCGCTGCGCGGCGCGCGTGAGACGCGCGGCGAGGTCCCGGCTGCGGCTGGCGGTCCACAGGCGCTGACCCGGGCTGAACAGGCTCCCGTGGCGGCGCAGGCAGCGGGACGCAAGGCGCTTGGTGGCGAGCTCGACGCGAGGTGGGAGGCTCATGGCCGCAACGATGCCGCCTGCGGCGGCGCGCCGCGCGTGTTGCGGCCGCCGCGGTGTGGAAAAAGGTGGGCGACCTCCGCTCGGAACGAGCGGCGATGTGCAAAGATCGGGTCCCGGTCAAGGAGCATGCCGTGAAGCGATCGAACCGGCTACGAGCCGTTGTGCCCCTCGTGGTGCTGGGCCTCGTGCTGTCGGGCTGCGGGAACGACGAGGACGAGGCCGTGGACGACCTGCCGCCCGACACCGGGCAGGAGGAGCCCACGCCGGTGGAGGACGACCCCACACCGGAGGACGAGCCCACACCCACACCGACGCCTGAGCCGGCGCCGGGCGAGGAGACCTACGAGGTCCAGTCGGGCGACACCCTGTCGGCCATCGCCGAGCGCTTCGGCACCACGATCGACGCGCTCGTGGAGGCCAACGAGCTCGACGATCCCGATGCGATCTTCCCCGGCGACGAGCTGGTCATCCCCGTCGGCGACTGACACGCCCGTGCGTGTGCGCTCGGAGCGTGGCGTAGGCTGCCGCACGAGCAGCAGGCAGACGCGAGCGACGGCAGGAGCGGGTCATGGTCGACGGCAAGGTGGCGCTCGTCACGGGCGCGTCGCGGGGGATCGGCCTCGGCATCGCGCGGGCGCTGCTCGAGGGTGGCGCGCGCGTCTGCATCACCGGCCGCAAGCAGGCAGGTCTCGACGAGGCGCTGGCCGAGCTGGACGCGGGTGGCGCGGTGCTGGCCGTGCCCGGTGCGTCCCACGACCCTGCGCACCGCGCGGAGGCGGTCGCCGCGGTGCTCGACCGCTGGGGCAGCCTCGACCTGCTCGTGAACAACGCGGCGACGAACCCCCAGTACGGGCCGCTCGTCGAGGCCGACCTCGGCGCGGTGGCCAAGATCATGGAGGTGAACCTCGTCGCGCCGCTCGGCTGGGTGCAGGAGGCGTGGAAGGCGTCCATGGCCGCCCGCGGCGGGGCGATCGTGAACGTCGCCTCGGTGGGGGGCCTGCGGCCGGGGCAGCTCATCGGCGCGTACAACGCGAGCAAGGCGGCGCTCATCCACCTCACCCGCCAGCTCGCCGTCGAGCTCGGCCCCACCGTGCGCGTCAACGCCATCGCGCCGGCCGTCGTGAAGACGCGGTTCGCGACCGCGTTGTACGAGGGCCGGGAGGAGGAGGTGGCCGGCAGGTATCCGCTGAAGCGCCTCGGGACGCCCGCGGACACCGCCGGGGTTGCGACCTTCCTGCTGTCCGAGCAGGCGTCCTGGATCACGGGCGAGACGGTCGTCGTCGACGGTGGCATCAGCCTGGCCGGCTGGGAGGGCTGACCAGGCCGCAGAGGGCGGCCCCGCCGCCTGGCGGTGGGCGCCCCCGAAGCCGCTTGCTGGGCCCGGGTTGACGACGGCGTGAACTCGGGCAAGGCTGACCGACTGCCACACTGAGACGGAAGGGGCTGTGCGTGATCGTCGAGGCGCTCGCCGGGCGGCGTGTGCTCATCACCGGCGTGACGGGCTTCTTGGGCCAGGCCGTGCTGGAGCGTCTCCTGGCGGACGTCCCCGACACCGCGCTCACCGTGCTCGTGCGCCCGAAGGGCTCGCAGTCGAGCCGGGACCGCTTGCACCGCCTGTTGGAAAAGCCGGTGTTCTGGCACTGGCGCGAGCGCGTCGGTGACGAGCGTGCACAGGCCATCGTCGACGAGCGGGTCGAGACGATCGACGGGGACGTCGGTGCAGGCGGGTTCGACCTGCCGGGCGATCTCGATGTCGTGCTGCACTGCGCCGCCACGGTGTCGTTCGACCCGCCGATCGACGAGGGCTTCGCCACCAACCTGCAGGGCACGATCAACCTCTACGACGCGGTGGCCCGGTCGGGCTCGGCCGCGCACCTCGTGCACGTCTCCACCGCCTATGTCGCGGGGGTCCGCAAGGGCGTCGTCCCGGAGGGCCCACTCGCGCATGCGGTCGACTGGCGCACCGAGCTCGACGCCGCGCTGGCTGCCCGCAACGAGGTCGAGCGCCTCTCCCGCCGGCCCGAGGTGCTGGAGCGCTGCCTTGAAGCCGCGCGCGCCGAGCACCGCAAGGCGGGGCCGCAGACCGTGTCGGCCGACGCCGAGCGGCGTCGCCGCGAGTGGGTCGACAAGCGGCTGGTGGACCACGGCCGCCTGCGCGCCCACAGCCTCGGCTGGCCGGACGTCTACACCCTCACCAAGGCGCTCGGCGAGCGCGCCGCCGAGGAGATCGCCGCCGGCTGGAACGGAAGCGCCCCGCTGCCCCTGTCGGTCGTGCGCCCGTCGATCGTCGAGAGCGCCCTCGCACACCCCTACCCCGGGTGGATCGACGGGTTCAAGATGGCCGAGCCGATCATCCTCGCGTACGGGCGGGGGACCCTGCCGGACTTCCCGGGCATCCCCGACGGCGTCATCGACATCATCCCGGCCGACCTCGTCGTCAACGCGCTGATCGTGGCGGCGGCGCACCGGCCCGACCCGGGTGCACCGGCCTACTACCACGTGAGCTCGGGGGACCGGAACCCGCTGTCGTTCCGCCGGCTGTACGAGAACGTGAAGGAGTACTTCGAGGCGCACCCGCTGCCGGAGCGCGACCGCGGCGAGGTCAAGGTCCCGACCTGGGAGTTCCCCGGCCGCCAGAAGGTCGAGAGCATGCTGCGGACCGGCGAGCGGCTCGTCGAGGTGGCGGACAAGACCGTCGAGCGTCTCCCCCGCTCCAGCCGCATGCGGGAGCTCATGACCAAGGTGCACCGCCAGCGGCGCCAGGTCGAGTTCATGCGCCGCTACGCCGACCTCTACGGGCCCTACGCCGAGGCCGAGGTGCGCTACACCGACGAGCGGGCCGCGGAGCTGTGCGACCGGCTCACCCCCGAGGACCGCGAGCGCTTCGGGTTCGACCCGCGCACGATCGACTGGCGCGAGTACCTGCAGGACATCCACTGTCCCAGCGTCACCGCGGGGCTGCGCCACGTGCCTGCGCGCAGCACGGCGCGCGCGCAGCGGCCGCAGCCCGGCACGGGGGTGGTCGCCGTCTTCGACCTCGAGGGCACGCTGCTGTCCTCCAACGTCGTGGAGAGCTACGTGTGGCTGCGGCTGGCGGAGCTGCCGCGCAGCGTGTGGCCTGCGGAGCTCGCCGCCGTCGCCCGTGCGCTCCCGCGCCTGCTCGCCACCGACCGCGGTGACCGGGGTGAGTTCCTGCGGATGTTCTACCGGCGCTACGAGGGCGCCTCGGTGGAGGGCGTGCGCCGGCTCGTCGAGGACCACGTGGCCGAGCTGATCCTGCAGCGTGCCGCACCCGCGGCGATCCGCCGCGTGCGTGAGCACCGTCGTCACGGGCACGTCACGATCCTGATCACGGGTGCGCTGGACGTGTTCATCGAGCCGCTCGCGCCCCTGTTCGACGACGTGCGCGCGTCGCGGCTCGCGGTGGTCGACGGCTGCTACACGGGCCAGCTCGACGAGCCGCCGCTGGTGGGGGAGGCGCGGGCGGCCTGGCTGCGGCGCGAGGCGGGGGCGAACGCCCTCGACCTGGCGCGGAGCTGGGCGTACGGCGACAGCCACAGCGACCTGCCGCTGCTCGAGGCGGTCGGCCACCCGGTGGCCGTGAACCCCGATGCCGGGCTGTACCGCGTCGCGCGCCGCCGGCGTTGGCCGGTGGAGGAGTGGGAGCACAGCGGCGGCACGCCGCGCTTCGCCTTGCCGACCCCCGCCGACGCGCGACCGGTGCGCACGGTGGTGACCCCGTGAACCTCGCCCTCGAGCTGTACCGCTCCGTGACCCGCTACGCGGCGGGCAGGCTCGTGGGCGGGCGCATCCCCGGCGCGCTGGCCGGGCCGATCGCGCCGCTGCGGCTCGTCAACCGGGAGCAGCCCCGCCTGCACGGCCCCGGCTGGGTGCGGGTCCGGCCCCTCCTGTCGGGCATCTGCGGATCGGATCTTGCCACGCTGTCAGGGCAGTCGTCGCTGTACTTCTCCCCGCTCGTGTCGATGCCGTTCACCCCGGGCCACGAGATCGTCGGCGAGCTGGCAGACGACGTGGCAGCGGACGGTGACGGCGGCACCCTCGCCGCAGGCACCCGCGTCGTCGTGGATCCGGTGCTGTCCTGCGGCCCTCGGGGGTTGCCGCTCTGCCAGTGGTGCGCGTCGGGGCAGACGAGCCGCTGCGACCACGTCACCGTCGGCCACCTCGCGCCGGGGCTGCAGACCGGCTACTGCGCCGACACCGGCGGCGGCTGGAGCCGCATGCTCGCCGTGCACGCGTCGCAGCTGCACGCCGTGCCCGACGAGCTGAGCGACGAGCGGGCGGTGCTCGTGGAGCCGCTCGCCTGCGCGGTCCACGCGGTGCGCCGGGCGCGCGTGCAGCCGGGCGACGCGGTGCTGATCGTCGGGGCCGGCACCGTCGGGCTGTTCACCCTGCTTGCCCTGCGTGCCCTCACGCAGGCCGGACGCATCACCGTCGTCGCCAAGCACGGACGGCAGCAGGCGCTCGCCTCCGACCTCGAGGCGAGCGACGTCGTCGCCCCCGACCGGGCGCTGAAGGCACTGCGCCGCGCCACGCGCGCGTTCCTGGTGAAGCCCGAGCGCGGCGGGGACTACCTGCTGGGGGGCGCCGACGTCGCGTTCGAGTGCACCGGCGGCCGCAGCGGGCTCGACATGGCGCTGCGCACGGTGCGGGCCGGCGGCAGGGTCGTGCTGTCCGGCATGCCGACGTCCGGGGCGGACCTCACCCCGCTGTGGTACCGCGAGCTCGAGCTGATCGGCGCCTACGCATCCGGCGACGGCCGGGCGGTGGACGGCGATCCCCGCCACGATTTCGACGTCGCCCTCGACCTCGTCCGGGCCGCACCGCTGGACGGCATGGTCGGCGCCGTGTACCCCCTGACCCGGTGGCGCGAAGCGCTCGATCACGCGTTCGCCGCCGGCAAGCTCGGCACCCTGAAGGTCGCCTTCAACCCTGCGATGGAGTGAGCACATGAGCAGACCCGGCTTCGTCCTGGAGGTGGACGAGCGGACCCCCCCGCTGATCGTCCACGAAGGCGAGGGCTTCCACCTCTGCGAGTTCCCGCTCGGCACCCGCGTCGTCTACCCGCCGGATTCGCTGCCGGGGCTGCGCGACCTCGACGCCCAAATCCGCGACGCGCTCGCGCACCCGCTCGACGCCGAGCCGCTCCCCGAGCTGCTGCGCGCGGGCATGAAGCTCACGATCGTCTTCGACGACGTGTCCATCCCGCTGCCGCCGATGCGCGCGCCTGACATCCGCCAGCGCGTCATCGAAGCCGTGCTCGAGCTGGCCGCCGCCAAGGGCGTCGACGACGTCGAGCTGATCGCCGCGAACTCCCTGCACCGGCGGATGACGCCCGGGGAGCTGAAGCACGCGCTCGGCGAGCGGATCTTCCGCAGCTTCTTCCCCGACCACCTGCGCAACCACGACGCGGAGGACCCTGACAACCTCGTCCACCTCGGCCAGACCGCCCACGGCGAGGACGTCGAGATCAACAAGCGCGCCGTCGACAGCGACCTCGTCGTCTACGTGAACATCAACCTCGTCGCGATGAGCGGCGGCAACAAGTCGGTGCCGGTCGGCCTCGCGAGCTACCGGTCGCTGCGCCCGCACCACAACGTGCACGTCGTGAGTCACTCGCGCTCCATGAACGACCCGCCGAACTCGGCGATGCACCACTCCTACGACCGCATGGGCGCCCTCGTCGACGAGCACGTCAAGGTCTTCAAGATCGAGACCACCCTCAACAACGACACGTTCCCGCGCGAGCTCGGTTTCCTGAACAAGCGCGAGTGGGAGTGGACGGTCAAGGACCAGGCGACCTACCTCGCGGTGAAGCACGCGAACGATCTCACCCCGCCGAAGCTGCGCAGGCGGATCTGGCACGGGACGAAGGCGCCCTACCAGGTCACCGGCATCCACGCGGGTGAGACGAACGCGGTGCACAAGCGCACCCTCGAGGCCATCTACCGCCAGCAGCTCACCGAGATCGACGGCCAGGCCGACGTCCTCGTGTTCGGCCTGCCCTACGTCTGCCCGTACAACGTGAACTCGATCATGAACCCGATCCTCGTGATGTGCCTCGGTCTCGGGTACTTCTTCAACATGTACAGGGGTCGGCCCATGGTGCGCGAGGGCGGCGCGCTCATCCTGTTCCACCCCACACCCTGGGAGTTCCACCAGGTGCACCATCCGAGCTACGTCGACTTCTTCGACGAGGTCCTCGCCGAGTCGACCGACCCGGCCACGATCGAGACGAAGTTCGAGGGCCAGTACGCGACCGACCCGTGGTACATCCACCTGTACCGCAACAGCTACGCCTACCACGGCGTGCACCCGTTCTACATGTGGTACTGGGGTGCGCACGCGCTCGAGCACGTCGGCGACGTGATCGTCGTCGGCGGTGACCGCGCCGCGTGTACGCGGATGGGGTTCCGCAGCGCGAGCACCTTCGCCGACGCGCTGGAGATGGCCAGCGACACCGTCGGGCGCGCCCCGCGCATCACGTACCTGAAGAACCCGCCGCTCGCCATGGCCGAGGTCCGCTGATGGCGCTCCCAGGGCTCCCGCGGAGGTGCGGCTGATGGGCCTGTGGCACGAGCTCACCCTCGTGGCCAAGGGCTGGCGCTGGACCCGCCGCTCGCTGGCCCCGGGGTCGGCGTCGCCGCTCGTGTCGCGGGCGAAGCCGAGGGAGTTCCCGACGCAGTGGGCCCGCACCCCGGTGGCGCGCGTGGTCAGGGAGGCCATCCAGCGCGGTGGCCTCAAACCGCTCACCTGGCACGAGACTCGTCCGCGGGTGAACGGGCTTGCGCACCTCGACGAGCTGCGCGGCCCGGTGGTCTTCGCGAGCAACCACTCCAGCCACCTCGACGCGCCGCTCATCCTCGGCTCCCTGCCGCGGCGCTGGGCAGAGCGCACCGCGGTGGGGGCGGCCGCCGACTACTTCTTCGACGCGCGCTGGCGCGCGGCCGCGACCGCCATCGCCTTCAACGCCTTCCCCGTCGAACGGCACGGCGGCCGGCGTGTGACCTCGACCGCCCGCGAGCTGCTCGACGAGGGCTGGAGCCTGTTGTTGTTCCCCGAGGGCACACGCTCGACGGACGGCTGGGTGGGGCGCTTCCGCCACGGCACCGCCCGGCTCTGCTGCGAGCGGCGGGTGCCGGTCGTGCCGATCGCCATCCGCGGCAGCTACGCCGCGATGCCGCGCGGACGTGGCTGGCCCCGGCCGGGCCGGTTCCCGGTCGCGGTGCGCTACGGGCGGCCGCTGTGGCCCGATCCGGACGAGTCCCCCAGGGCGTTCTCGCAGCGTCTGCGGGCTGCGGTGTCGCAGCTGTGGGACGAGGAGGAGACCGACTGGTACACGTCGTTGCGGCGTCAGGCCGAGCTGGGGGTCACCGCCGGCCGGCCGGGCGCCGTCGCGGCGTCCGGCGTGCGTGACGACCTGCCCGGTGCGCGCCCGCAGCTGCCCGAGTG
>SKPY01000142.1 GCA_007119305.1 Nitriliruptorales bacterium | reverse complement strand
CGGCCATCTGCACGGCAGCCGCCCGCACCCAGAAGGTGATCCCCGCGATCGTCAGGGTCGCACCCGCCAGCGTGATGACCAGCGGCCGGGCGACGTCCGCCTCGAAGCGGAGCCACGCGGGGGGGACCACCCCCGCGAGCAGGTCGAGGGCGAGCAGCGCGAGCGCGAGCGCGAAGCCGACCACGACGAACACGAGGGGGCGCAGGAGGATGCTGCCGCGAACGCGCTCCGCCAGCCCGCCGTCCTTCGGCCGCATCGTGCCTCCTCTCGAGCTGTCGCTGCGCTGCCTGCGACCGCTCGCGTGTGCGCTGCGAGGGGACGATAGCCGCTCGCCCACGGCCCGTCACCGACGGCCCCGCGATCCAGGCCGGTTCGGGCGCCGGTCAGCCGCTGTGCCGGGTGGCGTAGGTGACGCGCGCCAGGATCGAGGCGCAGGCCACCACAGCTGCCGACACGACCAGCGCGGCCTGCACCGACAGCGCATCCGCGAGCGTGCCGTTCAGGAACGCCGCGAAGGGGCGCGATCCGAGGAACGCGAGGCTCCACAGCGCCATGACCCGTCCGCGGAGCTCGTCGGGCACCCGCCGCTGGATCCGGGTGTTGAGCGCGACCGTGCCGGTCATGAACCCGGCGCCCGCGACGAAGAACCCGGCTGCGGCAGCTGTCACGCCGGGAGCCAGGGCCGTCAGGACCAGGCCGCTTGCGAGCACCCAGAACCCGCCGATGCCGGCCCAACGCAGGGTGATCCACCGGCGGAGACGACCGAACAGCACGGTCATGCAGACCGCCCCCACCCCGAACGCGGTTGCGAGCGCCCCCACCGTCTCGCTGCCGCGGCCCAGCTGCGCGGCCAGCGACGGCGTCAGGGTCACGACCGGGTCGGCGCCGAAGCCGATGAACGCGACCCCGAGCATGAGCAGTCCGGCCCTGCGGTCGGCGGCGAGGTACCGCAGTCCCCCCAGCAACCGCGGCCGTGTCCGCGGACGCGGGCGGGGCCGCCCGCGCACGAAGACCGCCAGCACCAGGACGAACGACCAATGCGCCGCGGCGGCCACGGCGAAGGCGAGGGCGGGGCCGCCGACCACGAGCAGGCCCGCCCCGACGGCCGGCCCGACGGTGCGGGCGATGCTCGGGCCCGCGGCGTTCAGGGCAAGCGCCGGCTCGAGGTCGTCGTCGGGCACGAGCGCGGGCACGAGCGCTTGCATCGCGGGTCCGCTCAAGGCCAGCCCGACCCCCATGACGAACACGCCGGCGAGCAGCACGGGCGGCCCGCCGAAGGCGGTGGTCCCGAGGAGGGCGACGAGGAGGGCCAGGGTGCCGACGGCCGTGCCCGACAGGACCCGCCCGGCCATGAGCAGCTTGCGGCGATCGCGCCGATCGTTCAGCGCACCGGCCCACAGCGCGAAGACGAGGGGCCCGGCGAACTGGAGCACGCTGACCATGCCCACCATGAACGCCGACCGGGTGATCTCGAACATGAGGACCGCGGCGGCGATGTTCTGCACCCAGATGCCGCAGGAGGACAGCACCTTGCCGACCACGAACGGCCCGAAGGTGCGGTCCCGCAGCAGGGCGGCCGTGCTGCGCGGGTGCCGGAGCGGCGGCGAGGGAGTCCGGCCACCGCCGTCCCCGGGGTCGTGCTGTCGCGGTGGCCTCACTCGTGCACGAGGACGAAACGGTGTTCGCCCGCCTCGAGATCGACCGTCGCGGTGACCTTGTTCGCGAACGGGTTGGCGGTCGACGGGAGCGGCTCCGGGCCGCCGGCGCCGTCGACAGCCATCACGAGCGCGTCCTGGCCGCCGACCGCGACGTCCTCGGCGTACCAGTTCTCCTCGGGCACCCCCACGGGGCTCTGGACCTCGTTGCGGTAGTACCAGGTGAGCTCGCCCCGCAGGTCGGTGTCCGTCGTCAGCGTGAACGTGCGGTCGATGCCGTCCACAGCAGCACGCGGCTCCACGCGGGCGGTGAGCGCGCCTCCGGTGCCCACGTCGTCGAGGTGCAGCGCCGCGAGGGTCCAGCCGGCCGTGTCGGTCAGCAGCACCCGCTGGTCGGTCAGGTCGGCGTCGAGCACAGCGGTGGCTTCATAGGGCGGACCGGAGCCGCCTCCGAGGGCGCGTTCGAGGTAGGCCTGGCGCAGCTCGGCGAAGTCTGCGAGCACCTCGACGTGCTCGCCGAAGCGCCCCAGCTCGCCGTGGTGGTTCTGGGGATGGCGCACGAACCGGTCGGGCCCCGGCTCGGTCTCGAGGCTGTCGCGGATGACGTCGGCGATCACCGCCGAGCGCTGTGTGACCCACTCGCGGTCGAACCGCTCCGCGAGCTCGAGCGTCCGCTCGGCGACCCGCTCGGCGAGCTCCGAGGTCGCGAGCACGTTCTCGAGCAGGCGGTTGCGCCAGCGCCCGGCGGCCCCGCCGAACGCGTACTCGTAGGCGAAGTAGTCGTTGAGGGTGCTGCCGTGGTCGGCGCGGAAGTGCTGCCCGTACGTGAGGTTCTTGTCCCAGGGGATGACATACCAGCGGGCGGCGGGGTCGTCGTGGTCGAGGTAGAGCCAGTAGTCGTCGCCGTAGGCGTCGAGGTCGCCGACCACCTCGTGGACGGCGAGCCAGTCCACGAACACGTCGACCTCGAAGCGCTCGGCGAAGCCCTCGGCGAACTCCGGCCCGGCCGGGGTGGCAAGGACCCAGCGGACGAGATCCTCCACGGCCGACCAGTCGGGCTCGCCGCGACTGTTGAAGTTGTCGGCCAGCAGGGACTGCGGGTCGGCGACCTGGTCGAGGTCGTAGCCGAACACGCTCTCCGGCAGCGAGTGGTCGTCGCGGAACTGGTCACGCACGAGCGTGCCCCGCTCCGGCAGGCCGGCGTTGGCGAGCAGATCGAAGTCGACCCGCTCGACGTGGATGTACAGGCCCTCATAGGCGTCGCCCACCCACAGGTCGACGTAGCGGGTGCGCGGGGCGGGCCGGTCCAGCTCGGCCCAGATGGCCAGCGCGAGGGTCTCGCGCATGAGGGTCGGGTCGGTGTACAGCGCCTTGGCGTTCATGCGGTTGCTGCCGAACAAGAACTCCTGGTCGTCGACGAAGCGGATGTTGAACGACTTCTTGGGGTGGAACCGCGAGCTGCTGCCGCGGAACCGCAGCCCGTCGACTGCGAGACGCTCCCCGGTGTCGCCGTGGACGATCTCGCCCGGCAGCCGGTCGTTGGACTGCGGGTCGCGAGCGTACAGTTCTTCGAGGTCCTCTTCGGCCAGCACGAGCCGCAGCGGCTCGGGGGCGGCGACGTGGAACTCCTCGGCGGCGGGCTCGGGTGTGGCGACCGCCGGGGCGTCCGCGGGTGCCGTGCCGTCCGGCTGACACGCGCCGAGCAGGCCCACGACGAGGAGGGCCGGGGCTGCCGGTCGGGCGCGAAGCATGGTCATGTGGGATCCCGACGAGTGTGGCAGCCCGCCCGCCGCGCCTCAACGCGACCGCGTGGGCGCACAGCACGCGGACCACGACTTGCAGGCGAAGTCATGTGGCACATCCTGTACTCCCAGCCCCTTTACCGGATGAGGACGAGGGGAGGCGACCACAGGCGTGGTGGACCGCGACGCCGACTTCGAGGGCTTCGTGACCGCCGTCGAGCCCCGGCTGCGGGCGGCGCTCGTCGGGTTGTGCGGCCCGGACCTGGCTCGCGAGGCGGTCCAGGATGCGCTGGTCCACGCCTGGCAGCAGTGGCCGCGGGCGCAGTCCATGGCGAACCCGGTCGGCTACCTCGACAAGGTGGCGCGCTCGCGGATCGCGTGGCCGCGGCCCCGCAGAGCTCCGCTGCCCCAAGGCACGACCGAGCATCTGCCAGAGGTCGAGCCTGCGCTGTCCAAGGCGCTGGGGCGCTTGAGCGAACGCCAGCGCGTCGTCGTGTTCCTGACGGTGGGCTGCGAGTGGACGCTGCGGGAGGTCGCCGAGCTGCTCGGCCTGTCGGTGTCGTCGGTGCGCAACCACCTCGACCGGGGCCTGACTCGGTTGCGTCGCCAGCTGGGGGTGAGCGTGGATGCCTGAGATCGAGCTTCAGCTGCGCCGCTACGCCCGCGCCGCGGTGGAGCGTGTGCCACCCGTCACCGCCGAGGAGGTGCAGAGCTGGGAGGAACCCCGGCGCGCCCGTGCACGGTCACGGCGCCTGAGCATGGTGGCGGCCGCAGCCGCCGGGGTCGCCGCGCTGGTCGTCGCAGTCGGCTGGCTGGTCGGCACTGACGAGGCGCAGCTCGTCGTCACGGACGAGCCGGAGGAGCCGAGCGCTGCGGCGCCAGAGCTCACGGCGCCGCCAACCGCGCCGGCATGGACCACCCACACGGCAGGCAACGTGCTGCGTGCCGTCACCGTCGCTCCCGACGGGACGGTCTGGGCGGGCGGCGGCGGCCTGGTGCGCTGGGACCCGGAGGAGCCGGGGGAGCGGGCTGGCTCGGCGGTGGGCAGCTGGACCCGGATCGTCTTCGCCGGACTGGCCTCCAACGCGGTCAGCGACGTGGCGGTCGCCCACGACGGCACGCTCTGGGTCGGCACGTACGGCGGCGTCGTCCACCACGACGGCAGCGACTGGACCACCTACACGATCGCCGACGGCCTCACCCACAACCGCGTCACGGCACTCGCCATCGCCGACGACGGCACCCTGTACGCCGGCACGCACGGCGGCGTCGCGCACCACGACGGCAGCGACTGGACCACCTACACGATCGCCGATGGCCTCACTCACGACCTCGTCACGGCACTCGCCATCGCCGACGACGGCACCCTGTACGCCGGCACCCAGGCCGGTGTCGCACGCTATGACGGCAGCGACTGGTCCGCGTTGCCGCGGGGCGCCGGGCTGGCCGACAGTCGCATCGAAGCGGTGGCGGTCGCCGACGACGGCACGGTGTGGGCGGGCACGCCCGCCGGCCTGTCCCACTACGACGGCGAGACGTGGACGACCCACACCGCCGAGGACGGCCTCGGCCACGAGCGGATCACCGCGCTCGCGCTCGCCGACGACGGCACGCTGTGGGCGGGCACCCATGCGGGCGTATCCCACTACGACGGGGAGACGTGGACGACCTACACCACCGAGGACGGCCTGGCGCACGACCGGGCCGAGGCGATCGCCGTCGGCGACGACGGCACCGCGTGGGTGGCGACCCAGGCCGGCTTGTCGACGTTCGACGGCAGCGCATGGTCCACCTACCACGTGGACGCGGACGGCCCGCCGCACGACAGCATCGAGGCGGTGGCCGTGGCCGCAGATGACCGGCTGTGGGCGGCGACGCCGGCGGGGCTGACCAGCTACGACGGCAGCGGCTGGACCACCTACACCACGGCGGACGGGCTCGCCGGCGACCTGGTGACCGCGCTCGCGACCACGGCCGACGGCGACGTGTGGGTCGGCACCGACGCCGGCCTGTCCCACCACGATGGCACCGACTGGACCACCTACACGCCCGCGGACGGTCTGGCCCGCGGTGCGGTGTTCGCGCTTGCGGCCGCCGACGACGGCGTCTGGGCCGGCACCTCAGGCGGGTTGTCCCACTTCGACGGCACCGGCTGGACCACCTACACGATGGCGGACGGGCTCGTCGCCGAGCAGGTCGGCGCGGTGGCGGTCGGCGCCGACGGCACCGTCTGGGCCGGCACGACGAGCGGGCTGTCCCGCTTCGACGGCGAGACCTGGGAGACGTTCCGCACCCTCGACGGCTTGCCCTCCAACACCGTGCTCGCGCTGTCCGCTGGGGAGGACGGGAGGGTGTGGGCCGGCACCGACGCCGGCCTATCCCACTACGACGGCAGCGGCTGGACCACCTACACGACGGAGGACGGGCTCGCCGGCGACCTGGTGACCGCGCTCGCGACCACGGCCGACGGCAACGTGTGGGTCGGCAGCGAAGCCGGCCTGTCCCACCACGATGGCACCGACTGGACCACCTACACGATCGCCGACGGCCTCACCCACAACCGGGTCTCGTCGGTGGCGCTCGCCTCCGACGGCACCGTGTGGGTCGCCACCCTCCGCGGTGGGCTGTCGGAGCTCGACCCGGCCGGCGGCCCGTGACCGTGCCGAGGGTGCCTGCTGGGCGGGCCAGCGGTCAGTCGAGGTCGCCCAGCAGCTCGCCGAGCTCTGAGAGGCGCGCGAGCAGGTCGTGATCGGGCGCCAGCATCTGTCTCCTCAGCAGCTCGACCACGCCCACCGTGCGGTCGGCGACGCGCAGCGGAAACGCGCACCCGGTGCGCAGCCCGGTCTCGAGGCCGACGACCGCGCGGGGGAAGTTCGCGTCGGCGACGACGTCGGTCAGCCACGCCGCGCGCTCCCCAGCCCACACCCGGCCAGGCAACCCGGCCCCCGGCTCGAAGCGGCGTGTCGAGGTCGCCTCGATGAAGGGCTGCAACCGCGCATCGTCGTGCCACGTGGCCACGCACCGCAGGGTCCCACCGTCGACCACCCACCACGCGGCGAACGGCCACCCGAGGCGAGCGGCCAGGGCGTGCAGCAGCTCGTGGCGGCGCTGCCCTGGGGGCAGGCTCCTGCTGTCCGCAAGCGCCTCGCGCATGCGGGGCAGGAGGGCGGCATCTTGTGGGCCGGCGGCGGGTGCCACGCTGTCGTCTACGGGCCGCAGGACGGAGACGATCTTCCGGCGGCCGGACGCGGCGCGGAACATCGACAGGCTCAGCTCGAGGTCAACCTCGCTGCCGTCACGGTGGCGGGCGGGCACGTGCACCGGCGTGCCGAGCAGCCGCGGGGCACCGGTGATGAGCAGGCGCGTGTAGCCCGCGATGTGGGCGTCTCGGAGCCGCTCGGGCACGAGCGCCGTCACGCGCTGGCCGACGAGCTCGGCAGCCGACCAGCCGAGGAGCTCCTCGCAGGCCGCGTTCATGTAGGTGATCCGGTTCTGGTCGTTGGCGACCACCACCGCATGCGCCAGGTGGTCGAGCACAGCCCGGTGGTCGATCTCGACCGGCCGCTCGGGGACCGCGACCCGCTGGGGCTGCCAGGGGTGGGGCGGGGCGCCCTCGAGCTGCGTCGTCAGCTGCTCGAGGAACCAGCGCCGGCAACCGGCGACCTCCGCGAGCGCGGGGGGACACAGGAGCAGCCCTTCGGTCGCGAGCCGGTCCGCATCCTCGAGCTGCTCGGCGGCGTCCCGCAGCCCTGCTGCGGCATCCGCGTGCACGCGGACGTTGATGTCAGCGCTCGCGTGGCCCGCCGTGGCTGCGTCAACGAGCCCGCGGTCGAGCCCGGGCAGGTCGACGTCGAGCCGCACCGGCGTTCCCACCGCCGTGTCGTCGAAGGCGTACAGCGCCAGCTCACGCACAAGCGCTTCGGTGTGCTGCTGCATCGTGCGCATCAGGCGCACCGGAGCCTGGAGCAGCCACAGCTCGACGTAGTCCTGCGCGCCCACGGTCGTGACGGCGGGCGGATCGGCAGCGTGCGCCGGCTGCGTCGGGCCCGGCTGCTCCTCCGTCGTGGGCACCTCGAACCAGACCACCTTGCCCGCCTCGGCGACTGCACTCACCCCCCAGTCCTCGGCGAGCAGCTCCACGAGCTCCAGCCCGCGCCCTGTCGTGGCTTGCGGGTCGATGTGCCGCGCGGCGGGCACGACCGATGACCCGTCGCCGACCTCGATGCGCAGGCGCCCCGTTTGGCGTCTCGCCACCACCTGCACGG
>SKPY01000121.1 GCA_007119305.1 Nitriliruptorales bacterium | reverse complement strand
GGCTCGATGCCCTCCTGGGCGACCGAGGTCTACCAGGAAGGCCTCATGGTCCCGCCGATCAAGCTGTGGGACGCCGGCGTGCCCAACGAGGCGGCGCTGCGCATCATGACCCGCAACTCGCGCATGCCCGACGCGCTCGCCGGCGACCTCGACGCGGAGTCCTCGGCCTGCCTCATGGGTGCTCGCCGGCTGGCCGAGCTCTTCGCCCGCTACGGCCGCGACACGGTGGAGGGCTGCTTCGACGCGATCATCGCGAACACGACCGAGACGTTCCGCAGGGAGATCCTCGCCAGGATCCCCGAGGGCACCTGGGTGTGGGAGGACTATGCGGAGCACGACGGCGTCGACCCGCCCCGCCTGCACACCCAGCGGATCACGCTCACGAAGACGCGGGAGCCCGCAGCCGACGGCGGTGACCCGGTCGACAAGCTCGTCATCGACTTCACCGGCACGTCACCGCAGGCGAAGGGGCCGATCAACCACGCCGGCGACTACGCCGACGGCAACTTCCTGAAGAAGTGGCTCGCGCCGATCCTGCGCAACCTCGCCGACACGCCGGAACGCGCCGCCGAGCTCGACGTCAACGAGGGCGTCGTGCCGCTGATCGAGATGCGCTTCCCCGACAAGGGCACGCTGCTCACCCCGATCTTCCCCGCGCCCACGAACGCCCGCACGTTCGTGATCCTGCGGCTGCTCGGCGTGCTCGCCGGCGTGCTCGCCAAGGCGACGGGCGGGCGCATGCCGGCCGACCAGGAGACGATCCGCTACACCGGCGTGTACGGGCAGGATGCCCGGGGTGAGCGCTACCTCATGCGCGAGGTGCTGGGCGGCGGCTCGGGCGGTCGCTGGTACGCCGACGGGGAGGACACGATCCACGTCGTGCCCGACTCGCGCAACCTGCCTGCCGAGTTCACCGAGAGCCGCTTCCCCCTGCGCGTCGAGCAGCTCGGGCTCGCGCAGGACTCCGGCGGGCCTGGAGCGCGTCGTGGCGGCCTCGGCTACGACAAGCGCCTGCGGGCGCTGCGGGCGATGTCGTTCATGTCGATCGCCGACCGCTCGATCCTGTCGTGCTGGGGCGTGGCCGGCGGGCGCGCCGGCGCGCCGTTCGAGGTGACGATCGACCCTGGCGGCGCCCTCGAGCGCGTCATGGACGGCCTCTGCGACGACGTCGAGGTGGCCGAGGGCGAGCTCATCCGGATTCGCACGACCGGCGGGGGCGGCTGGGGCGACCCGCTGGAGCGTGAGCCCGAGCGTGTCGCGCGGGACGTCATCCAGGGCAAGGTCTCGCCGGCCGCCGCGCGCGCCGACTACGGTGTCGTACTGCGAGGCAGCGACGAGGAGTGCGACGTGGACGAGCAGGAGACGCAGGCGTTGCGGGAGCAGCTGCGGCGCGAGCGGGGCGAGCCCGGGTTCTTCGATCGCGGACCCGGCTACCCGACGCTGGCCGGCGGGCGCAGCCAGGCGGAGGTCGATCCCCGGTGAGTGCCGCGTGGATCCTGCGCGGCGCGGCGGAGGGTGCGTGATGGCGGGGCCGCTCGCCGGCGTGCGGGTGCTCGACCTCACCCGCATCCTCGCCGGCCCGTACGCGACGATGATGCTCGCCGACGCCGGCGCCGAGGTGCTCAAGGTCGAGCGACCGGGCAGCGGCGATGACACCCGCGGCTACGGCCCGCCGTTCGTGGAGGGCACGCAGGGCCGCGAGTCCGTGTACTTCCTCGCGATCAACCGGGGCAAGAAGTCGGTCGAGCTCGACTTCACCGACGAGGGCGACCTGGCCCGCCTCCACGACCTCGTGCGCGAGGCCGACGTGCTGTGCGAGAACTTCCGCCCCGGCGTCATGGAGAAGATCGGCCTGTCCGAGCCGCGGCTCGCCGAGCTCAACCCGGCGCTCGTCGTCCTGTCGATCACCGGCTTCGGCGACGGCGGACCGGACGGGCACCGCTCGGGGTTCGACCAGATCGTGCAGGGCGAGGCGGGGATCATGAGCATCACCGGACCGCTCGAGGGGCCGCCGTCGAAGGTCGGCGTGCCGATCTCGGACATCCTCGCCGGCATGTTCGGCGCGTACGGCGTCGTCGCCTCCCTCGTCGAGCGGGCCCGCACGGGACAGGGCCAGTGGGTGCGCACGTCGCTGCTGGCCGGCTCGATCGCCGTGCACACCTACCAGGGCACCCGCTGGCTCGTCGCCGGCGAGGTCCCCGGGCTCGGCAGCAACCGCCACCCCACCATCCAGCCGTACGGGGCGTTCGACTGCGCCGACGGCGCGATCAACATCTGCGTCGGCAGCGAGGGGCTGTGGCGGCGCTTCGCGCCGCTCGTCGGCATCGCCGTCGACGATCCGCGGTTCGCCACGAACGGCGACCGGGTCGAGCGGGTCGACGAGCTCATCGCGGCCATGGCGCCGGCGCTGCGCGCGGCCAGCGTCGACGAGTGGGTGGCCCGCCTCGACGAGGCCGGCGTGCCGGCCGGCAAGGTCAAGACGATGGACGAGGTGTACGCCTCACCCCAGGTGGACCACCTCGGCCTCGTCGATGTCGTCGAGCACGCCAGCCTCGGCGCCGTCCGCCTCCCGGGCTCACCGGTCGCCTACAGCCGCACCCGCCGCGCGACACCGCTGCCGCCCCCGACCCTCGGTCAGCACAACGACACGGGGTTCGCGCCCCGCTGAGCAGCTCAAGAGGCCAGTGCCCCGCCCCCCAGGGGCCGCCTGTCCGATCGGGCCACCCGGCGGACGTTGGAAGCACCGACGGGTTGGGTAGAACCCTGCCGCGCAGCGCGGGGGTCACACCGCAAGCCGTGACCAAGCCCTCGCAGGCGCACGGCAGCATCGGGGCCCGCAGCTCGACGAGTGACGGGACACAGCCCACAACGTGCCCCCAAGGGGTGACGAGCGACATGGAGACCTGGGGCAGCTGCAGCACCTGCAACCGCTGGTTCTACTGCCCCGCCGGCAACGGGGAGGCCGACGAGCTGGCCACGCGCCACTGCCCCGTCTGCGGCGACGAGCCGGCCACCATCGAGCTCCGAGCAGCCACCTGAGCAGCGCGCCCGGAGCTCTCGCCCCCATCCTCGAGCTCGCCGGCCTGCGCGGGGGCCGGACGCGGCCATCTCGCGGGCGCAGCCTGCCGGCTGAGCCAGCACCCGTGGCTGCCCGTCCGGGCCGGCCGTCAGCCGACCGTACGCCGGGAGTCCAAGACGCGGTCGCGCAGCACGTACTTCTGGATCTTTCCGGTGCTCGTCTTGGGCAGCGCCCCGAACACCACCTGCTTGGGCGCCTTGAACCGAGCGAGCCGTCCGCGCACGTGCTCGATGATCTCCTGCTCGCTGGCTGACGCACCCTCCTTGAGGGTCACGAACGCGACCGGGACCTCGCCCCAGCGCTCGTCGGGCACGGCGACCACTGCGGCTTCGAGCACCGCTGGATGGCTGGCGACCGCCTGCTCGACTTCGATCGAGGCGATGTTCTCACCGCCGGAGATGATGATGTCCTTCGCGCGGTCGCGCAGCTCGACGTAGCCGTCCGGGTGCAGCACGCCGAGGTCGCCGGTCCGGAACCAGCCGTCGGGCGCCGCCTTCGCGGTGGCCTCGGGATCGTCGAGGTAACCGAGCATCACGTTGTTGCCTCGAAGCGCCACCTCGCCCATCGCTTGGCCGTCGGCCGGGACGTCACGGCCATCGTTGTCCAGCACGCGCAGGGGTTCGGAGACCACGTTGCCGACCCCCTGCCGCGCCTTGCGCGCAGCCTGCTCCGCCGGGTCGAGAGCGTTCCATTCGGGACGCCACTCGCAGATCACCGCGGGCCCGAACGTCTCGGTGAGCCCGTACAGGTGGGTGACGTCGATGTTGAGCTCCGCCAGGCGCGACAGCAGCGCTGGCGAGGGCGGTGCGCCGCCCGTGGCGACGCGCACCGGCGCGGGGGCGCCCGCACCGGCGTCCTCGTGATAGGCGACGTCGGCGAGCACGGTGGGCGCGGCGTTGAAGTGGGTCACGCCATGCGCGCGGATGAGGTCCCAGATCGCGGCGGGATCGACCTTGCGCAGGCACAGGTGCACGCCGCCCACCGCTGTGACCGCGTAAGGGAAGCACCAGCCGTTGCAGTGGAACATCGGCAGCGTCCACAGGAACACGCTGCCGGCGTCGAGGTGGGTGTGCAGCGCCATGGCGAGACCCTGCAGGTAGGCACCCCGGTGGTGGTACATCACCCCCTTGGGGCTGCCCGTCGTGCCGCTCGTGTAGTTGACCGCGAGCAGGGAGCGCTCGTCGGAAACCTCTCGCGTCAGCACCGCAGCGTTGTCGAGCAGCGTCTCGTACTCGTCGTCCTCGCCGCCCGCCAGCACCAGGCGAGGCCCGCTCGAGGCGAACCCCAACGTCTCCCGCGCCGCGGCGGCGAACGCCGCCTCGCACAGCCACACCGACGCCCGGCTGTGGTCCAGGATGTACGCCAGCTCGCGCGGGGCCAGGCGCACGTTCAGCGGGACCACCACGGCGCCGGCCAGTGGGATGCCGAAGTGCGCCTCCAACAGCACGTGGCTGTTCGTGGACAGCACCGCGACGCGGTCCCCGCCCCCGACCCCCAGCGCTGTGAGCGCACCGGCCAGGTGGCCCGCGCGCTGCCACAGCTGGGCGTAGGTGAGGCGCAAGTCCCCGTCGATCAGCGCGAGCCGATCGCCGAAGACGGCCCCCGACCGGCGCAGGAACGACACGGGCGTCAACGGCTGGAAGGACAATCCGTGCACGCGTACCAACCCCTCCGGTCCAGGCGTGACCGTACCCTTTCGAACGATCGCGCACCACAAGCGAGGGTCCGCCCACAAAAGTCTTGACTGCAGTCTACGCGTGCGACAAGGATGCCCCCCCGGGCACTGCCGAGACTCCCGCACCTCTTGAGTGCCCGGTCCAGGGAGGGGATGTCGATGCGCGTTCACCGAGGGCCGCAAACGTCACCGTTGCTCGCGATCCTGTTGCTGCTCGCGCTCGTGACCGCCGCGTGTCAGCCTCCCGAGGATGCGCCCGCAGACGTCGCCGCTGACCCCGACGAGGACGACGACGTCGCCGAGGTCGAGGACGAACCCGCCGAGCCGGACGACTGCGAGATCGACGGCGTCGATCGCATCCAGATCGGCGGTCTCGGGGCCCTGAGCGGCGCCCACGCGGACTACGGCGCCCAGATGGAGATGGGCGCCAACATGGCTGCGGACGAGATCAACGCCGAGGGTGGCATCGTCGGCTGCGAGGTCGAGATCCGGTTCATGGACAGCGAGCTGAACCCGGAGGTGGCGATCACCAACGCCCGTTTCCTGGTCGGGGAGTGGGGAGCCCACTTCCTCGTCGGCATCGACTCGAGCGGCGTGGCGCTGGCCCTCGCCCCGGTGATGGACGAACTCGAGCGCGTCCTCATCGTCACGCACGCCGCGACCGAGAAGCTCAACGAGGAAGAGGTCTACGAGAACGACCATCGCAACGTGTTCAGGATGAGCGTGCCCGTGTACCAGGACGCCATCGTCGCGGCGTTGATCGTGGCGGACATGCCCGAGATCACGCGCATCGGCAACATCGGCGCCGACTACGAGTACGGGCGCACAGCCTGGGAGATGTTCCAGGAGACCCTGCAGGAGTATCGGGACGACGTCGAGTTCGTGTCGGAAGCCTGGGCACCGTTCCTCACGACCGACTTCTCGCCGCACGTTTCCAGCGTGATGGCTGCCGACCCGGACATGATCTTCGCGACACCCTGGGCCGGCGAAGCCGTCGCCCTGATCCGCCAGGCGCAGCAGGCTGGGTCCTTCCAGCAGCTCGAGATGTGGTGGCAGGCGATGGGGGCGTCCGTGGACGTGCTCGAGGCGCTCAGCGACGAAGCGGAGGCCGACGCCTTCGAGGGCAAGCTGTGGGGCACCGGCCGCTACCTCTTCAACTGGCCTGAAACCGATGAGAACCAGGCCTGGGTCGAGGACTTCAGAGAGCAACACGACCGGATGCCCAACTACAGCGCGCAGACGACCTACACAGCGGTCATGGCGCTGCGCGACGCCGTCGAGGCCGCCGGCAGCGTGGACGCCGAGGACGTGGGTGCCGAGCTGGCCGGGATGACCATCAACGCGCCGGCCGGTGAGATCACCATCCGGGAAGACGATCACCAGGCGGTCTATCCCGTGCCGGCCGGACGCATCGTCTACGACGAGCAGTGGGGCATGGCCTGCGTGTGCGCCGACCTGCAGGTCTTCGACGTCGAGGAGTACTACCGCGAGCCCCCCTTCGATGACTGAGCCTGGCCGCAATGGACGACGACCGCGCCGGTGACCGCGGAGCCCCGGAGTGAGCGTTGAGAACCTGCTCTACCAGGGGCTGATCGGCTTCACCAACGCGATGTACCTGTGGCTGGTGGCAGCCGGGCTCACCATCGCCTTCGGCGTCCTCAAGGTCTTGAACTTCGCGCACGGCAGCCTCTACATGCTCGGCGCCTACGTGGCCTTCTCGCTCTACGGCGAGATGGGTCTCGGGTTCTGGTTCTCGCTCGTGCTCGCAACCCTCAGCATCGCTGCGCTCGGCCTGCTGCTCGAACGCACCCTGTTCAGACCCCTGTACGACCTCGACATCACCTACGGGCTGATCCTCACCTTCGGCCTCGTGCTCGTGTTCTCCGACCTGGCGCGGCTCGTCTGGGGTGGCGTCTTCCGCATCCCGCCGACGCCCACCACCCTGATCGGCAGCTTCGAGGTCTTCGGGCGCGGCTTCTCCTACTACAACGCGTTCGTGATCGCGGCTGGCCTGATCGTGGGCGTGGCGCTGTGGCTGCTGCTGGACCGGACCTGGTGGGGGCGGACGGTCCGGGCGACGGCGTCCGACCGAGAGATGGCCGGCGCGCTGGGCATCAGGGTCGGCTGGATCTACGCCTCGGTGTTCGCGTTGGCCGCAGGGGTCGCGGCGCTCGGCGGCGCGCTCAGCATCCCCGTGCGGGTGGTGACGCCCGGTCTCGGGACGACCATCATCATCCAGGCGTTCATCATCACCGTGATCGGCGGGCTGGGCAGCTTGCGGGGCGCGTTTCTGGGCGCGGTGATCGTGGGACTCGCGAACGCCTACGGCATCCTGCTGTTCCCGGACGTCGAGTTGTTCCTCATCTACGGGATCATGGCGCTGGTGCTGCTGCTGAAGCCCGAAGGCCTGCTGGGGGAGCGCCGATGAAGACCCGCGCAAGTGCGGCCGCCGACCTGCGCTCGGTAGGGGATCCGCGCCGGCTGCGGGCGCTCGTCCTGGCCGTGCTGGTCGTCCTGCTGGCCGCGGTGCCGCTCGTCACCCAGGCCTACTACACCTGGATCGTTGCGAGCGTGCTGCTGCTCGCGCTGTTCGCTGCCGGCTTCAATGTCCTGTTCGGCTACACGGGGCTGCTGTCATTCGGCCACGCCGCCTTCTTCGGGGTGGGGGCATATGCGAGCGCACTCGTGCTCCGCGCCTGGCCATCCTTACCCCTCGCCGTGCTGGTGGGTGTGCTCGCCGCCGGCGTGGTCGGGGTGGTGATCGGCTATCTCTCGCTGCGCCACACCGACATCTACTTCGCGATGCTCACCCTCGCGTTCGGGATGATGATCCACTCGGTCATCTGGCGCTGGCGCACAATCACCGGCGGGGACGACGGACTCCCCGGGGTGCCCCGCGGCGTGCTCGGCATCCCGGGTTGGGGTGTCGATCTCAGCTCCCTCGACCGCTTCTACTATGTCGTCCTCGTCGTGACCATCGT
>SKPY01000513.1 GCA_007119305.1 Nitriliruptorales bacterium | reverse complement strand
GCCGCCGTCGACATGTGGGTGCGCACGACCGGCGCGGAGCAGGCACGCCGTGACAGCGGCACCCGTGTGGTCGCCGTCACGCCAGGGGCCGTGGCGACGGCGATGCAGGAGCAGATCCGGGGGATGGACGAGCGCGACTTCCCGGCCGTCGCGAAGTTCCGTGACCTGCACGACCGTGGCGAGCTGCGCAACCCGGACGACGCAGCACGCGGCATCTGGAGCCTGCTCGAGCGCGACCTCGACAACGGCGCGATCATCGACCTGCGCAACGTGCAGTGACGGCTGTCCCCTTCACGCCGCCCCGCACGCCGATGGAGGCGCGCGTGCGGGCCACGATCCCGGCGGGGGCGTTCGCCTACGAGCCGAAGTGGGACGGGTTCCGGGCGCTGGCGTGGGCGGCCGACACCGACGGCCTGCCGCGGCTCGATTCCCGCAACCAGCGCCCCCTGCTGCGCTACTTCCCCGAGCTCACCGCTGCGCTCACGCAGCTGCCCGCTGGCACGGTCGTCGACGGCGAGATCGTGGTGGTGACGGGCGGCAGCCTCGACTTCGACGCGCTGCAGCAGCGCATCCACCCGGCCGCATCCCGCATCACCAGGCTCGCCGCGGAGACGCCGGCGCAGGTCGTCGTGTTCGACCTGCTCGCCGAACGCGGGGACGACCTGCGACGCGCGCCCTTCGTCGAGCGGCGCGAGCGTCTCGCGGCGCTCATGGGGACCCTGGCACCCCCCTGGCACCTCACCCCCTCCACCACGGATCGCTCCGAGGCCGCCCGCTGGTTCACCGACTTCGAGTCCGCGGGCTGTGACGGCCTCGTCTGCAAGCCGCTCGACGGCCCCTACCGCGAGGGTGAGCGGGCGCTGACGAAGGTGAAGCACCGGCGCAGCGTCGACTGCGTGGTGGGGGGCTACCGGCTGCACAAGCAGGGCGACCGCGTCGGGTCGCTGCTGCTCGGCCTCTACACCGCAGACGACGAGCTGCACTTCATCGGTCACTGCTCGGGCTTCGCCGACGCCGACCGGGTGGCGATCCTCGAGCGCTTGCGCGCCCTGGAGGGCGCGCGGGGCGGGTTCGGCCAAGGGGTGCGCCGCCCCGGCGAGCCGAGCCGGTGGAGCGGGGACAAGGACCTGTCGTGGGTGCCGATCGCCCCCGACCTCGTCTGCGAGGTCAGCTACGACCAGCTCACCGGCGAGCGGTTCCGCCACGCGACGCGGTTCGAGCGCTGGCGACCCGACAAGGAGTCGCGCGCGTGCCGGCTGGACCAGCTCGAGCTGCCAGTCGGACCTGCGTTCGCCGACGTGGTGCAGACCGGGCGGCCCGCCTAGCAGCGGACGGGGACGCGCCACACGCCGGCGCTGGCAGGTGCTGCCGCCGCCGTCCGACCAGCGCCGCCGTCAGTCCTCGATGCGGAAGCCGAGCCGCAGGACGACCTGGAAGCGCCCGACCTCGCCGTCCTCGGTGATGTCGCCGCGGACCTCCTCGACCTCGAACCAGTCGAGGTTGCGGATCGTCTCGCTCGCTTTGCGGATGCCGTTGCGGATCGCCTGCTGGACGCTCTCGGTGCTGGTACCGACGACCTCGCTGACCTTGTACGTGGGGTCGGTCACTGCTGCTCCTTCGTCTGGACGTGGGCGCGCGCGACATGCCTGTGCACGCAGTCACCGCCGCGCACGCGCTGCGCACCCTACCCGGGGGCGTCAAGCTCACGCGGGGTGGCGGAGGGGCTGGGGCGTCTCAGCGTCCGCCGCGCCGTTGCGCCTTGCGGTGCGCCCTGCGCTCGGCGCGTTCGAGGGCAGCGAGCTCCTCGGCCTCGTCGACGGTCGGAGCGGTGCCGCCGAGATGGGCCGGCACCCACCAGCGGTCGCTGTCGTCTGCGGGCTGCTGCGGGTAGAGCGTCCAGAGCCGCTCGACCAAGTCCCGGATCGCCTCCATGAGCCGCTTGGTCACCACGCTCGGGTCGTCCCCGGGCTCGTAGGCGAGTGGTTCGCCGTAGGCGACGGAGATCGCCACCCCCCGCTGGAAGTTCCGTGGCCGGGCCTTCGTCAGGATCCGCTGGCTGCCCCACACGGCACTCGGCACGAGCGGCGCGCCTGCCGCCATCGCCATGCGGGCGGCGCCGGTCTTGGCCGGCCCGGGGACGAACGAGCGGTTGATCGTGGACTCGGGGAACATGCCGAGGACCTCGCCGCGTTGCAGCGCCGCGACGGCGTCACGCAGCGCGTCGGTCGCCCGGCCGAAGCGGTCCACGGGGATGTGGTGCATCCCGCGCATCAGCGGGCCGGTGAGCTTGTGCTCGAAGACCTCCTTCTTGGCGAGGAAGCGCACCCGCCGCCCGCTCGCGCGGGCGGTGTAGCCGATGAAGGTGAAGTCGAGATAGCCCACGTGGTTGGTGGCGATCACCGCAGGGCCGCTCGCAGGCACGTGCTCCGTGCCGGTCACGTCGATCTTCCAGCCCATGGCCTTGAAGACGCTGATCGCGAACGCGGTGACGGGGGGATAGACGAGTTCCATACGGCCTTTCGGGTCACACCGATGACGGACTGCGCCAGGTTACGCGAGCGTAGCCGATGGCGCTCCTGTCTGTCAGTACGTCACCTCCGGCGCCGGGAGGGCTGGGCGCGGGTCGGCTCGCCGTCGCGCTTCGGGAAGTGCGGCGGCCACGGCGCGTCGCCGAGCCCTTCCGCCTCGTCCCGCCGGGCAAGGTCGAGCAGCCCGTCGAGGCGTCCGACCGCTTGGTCGATGCCCGCGCTGAGGTCGCCGACCGCCGCGTAGCGCTCAGCGAAGCGGTCGAGGGGGAAATCCCGCGGATCGCAGTCGCCGACCTCGCCCCATGCGAGGGGGGCCGACACGAGCCCGGTGGGGCGCACCGAGTAGGCGCTCGCGATGGTGCGGTCGCGCGCGTTCTGGTTGTAGTCGAGGAACACCCCGTGGCGCTCCTCCTTCCACCAGGCGCTCGTCGCCTCGTCGGGCAGCCGGCGCTCGACCTCGCGGGCGAGCGCGAGGGCCGCGCGGCGCACGGCGGTGAACGTCCACTCGGGCGCGATCCGTGCGTAGACGTGGATCCCGCGTGAGCCCGACGTCTTGGGCCAGCCCACGAGCCCGTGCGCGTCGAGCACGGCGCGGACCTCCCAAGCGACGCGACGCACGGCGGCGAACGGCACGCCGGGGGTGGGATCGAGGTCGATGCGCAGCTCGTCGGGGGCGTCGACGTGCTCCGCACGCACCGGCCAGGGATTGAGGTCGAGGCAGCCCAGCTGCGCCATCCACACGATGTCGGCCACGCGCCGGGGCACGAGCAGGTCGGCGGTGCGGCCGCTGGGGAACGCCACCCGCGCGTACTCGCGCCCCGGCTGCTGCGGCGCGCGCTTCTGGAAGAACGGCTCGCCGGCCACGCCGGCGTTCCAGCGCTTCAGCACGGTCGGGCGCCCGTACACGGCGCGCAGCGCCCCCGCGGCGCAGGCGAGGTAGTGCTCCACGACGTCGAGCTTCGTCCACCCCTGCTCGGGGAACATGACCTTGCCGGGGCTCGTCACCCGCACGGTGCCGTCCCCTGCGTCGACCTCGGTCTCCTCGCTGCGTGCCATGCTCGCCCAGAAGCATCGCACGTCCCGGCTGCTAGCGTCTGCAGGCATGAGCGACCGGCGCATGTCCGCGAGCGAACGACGAACCCAGCTGGTCGGGATCGGCAAGCAGGTGTTCGCCGAGCTCGGCTACGACGCGGCGAGCGTCGAGGAGATCGCCGCGCGCGCGAAGGTCTCCAAGCCCATCGTCTACGAGCACTTCGGGGGCAAGGAGGGCCTGTACGCCGTGGTCGTGGACCGGGAGACCACCCGCCTGCTCGACATGATCACCGCCCGGCTCGGCCCCGGACTCGGGGCGCGCGAACAGGTCTACGAGAGCGCGATGGCCTTCCTCGACTACATCGAGGAGGACCCGGACGGCTTCCGGGTGCTGATCCGGGACTCACCGACCGGCTTCGGCACGGGCGGGATGGCGGGCCTGCTGTCGGATGTCGCCACCAAGGCCGAGGAGGTGCTCGGCGGGTTCTTCGCCGCATCCGGGCTCGACGAGCGGTTCGCCCCCATCTACGCGCACGCGCTCGTGGGCATGGTCGTGCGCGTCGGGGCGTGGTGGGCCGACGTCCGCCAGCCGCGCAAGGAGGTGGTGGCCAGTCACCTCACCGCGCTGTGCTACGTCGGGCTGTCGCGTCTGCCCCGCGATCCGACGAGGGCGGTGCGCGGCCCGCGGGCTCGCGCCGCCGAGCACGACGAGGCCTAGCCGGGCTCGAGCGCGTCCACGTAGTCGGCGAGCTGAGCCATCGTCAGGCGGCCAGGGTGGCGCGCCACGACCGTGCCCTCGCCGTCGACGAAGACCCAGAACGGGGTGCCCCGGGCCCCGTAGGCCTCGCTGGCGGTGAGATCGTGATCGACGAGCACAGGGCCCTGCCAGCCCTCGTCGGCCAGCCAGCGGTCAGGCGGCCAGTTGGGCCTGGCGGGATCGTGCTGGGTGCTGACCGCGACGAGATCGACACCGCTCGGCAGGTTGCCCTCCTCGACCCACTCGACGACCTCGGGCACCTCGTCCTGGCAGTGCGGGCACCAGTGCGCGAGGAAGCTGAGCGCCTGGGGCTGGCCGGTGCCGCCGATCTGCACAGGCTCGCCGTCGGGGTCGTAGCCGGTGACCTGCGGTGCCGTTGACCCGACCGCAGGGTCCTCAGCGCCCTGCTCGGCAGGGGGTGGCGGCAGCGACGGCGCCTCACCGGAGACCTCCGCGGCCGGCACGCCGAGCGTGGCGTCTGCTCCCCGCACCATGAAGAGGGCAGCGGCGACGACCGCGCCCACGACGAGGAGCGCGAGCAGCCCCAGCCGCACACGGCGGTGCATCTGCTGGCGCTTTGCGGCGGCACGCTCGGCGGCGAGCCGCTCTGCCCGGCGCGCCTTCTTGCGTTCGCGTTTGGTGTTCGTGGCGTTCACGGAGCGGTCGTCCCTTCCTCGGTCTTGGTGGTGCTGGGGGCGCGTGCGGCAAGTCGGACGAGGACCGCCACGACGAGCACGAACGCGAACATGGTCCCGGCCATCCACGGGATGGTGATGAAGCCGAACTGCTGCACCCAGATCGCCGAGCACGGCACCGACGGGTCGCACATCCCGGCGTCGAGCGTGGGCAGTCGCTGGATGATCACATGGTAGACCGCGATCGGCAGGCCGAGCGCGGCCAGCGGCACGACCTGCCGCCAGATGTGCCGCCCGGGCAGCCTGTCCGGCTCGACCCGCAGGCGCCGGACGTGGCCGATGAGCGCGAGCGTGGCCAGGACCGCGATCGGGTAGGCGAAGATGCGCTGGAACCAGCACAGGTCACACGGCACGAACCCGGCGACCTCCGAGTAGTACAGGCTGCCGAGCGTGGCGACCCCGCTCACGGCGGCGACCGCGCCGAGGCCGTGCGCCGCGACGGTCCGGGCCACCAGGGGCGGCGCGGTCCCGCCGCGCCAGACGAGCAGCGCCAGGCCGAGGCCGGCAAGGACGGCCACGCCCACGAGCAGCGTCAGCAGGCCGAACAGTGCGGTGAGAAATGGCGTCATCAGCAGCAGGGGCGGGGTCGTTCGTCCTTCGCGCACGCCCTACCCGCACCCCCACCGTAGCCGCAGGTGCGCTGGCGTGACAGCAGGCGGGAGGGCCGTGCCGGGGCTGCCCTCAGGCCGCCGCGGCGAACTGACGCGGGTCGACGTCCTCCAGGCTGTCGATCACCACGTGGGCGCCATCCAGGCGCTGCCCGGGAAGCGACGGGCAACCCACCACCCAGAGCCCGGCGGCGCGGGCCGAGGCGACCCCGACCGGCGAGTCCTCGAACGCCACGCTGCGCCTCGGATCCACCCGCAGGCGGGCGCACGCGGTCGCGTACACGTCCGGGGCCGGCTTGGGTGCGGGCACGTCGTCCACGGTCACCACCGCGTCGATGTGGCGGGCGAGGCCCGAGGCACCCAGGGTCAGGTCGACGAGCGCACGCTTGGAGTTCGTCGCCACCCCCAGCGGGAGCCAGCCGGCCAGAGCCCGCACGAGCTGCGGGGCGCCGGGGCGCGGCGGTGCCCCGGCCCCGAAGCTGTCGAGCGTGGCCTGTTCGAGCCGCTGTTCGAGGTCGTCGAGGTCATCGATCCCGAGGTGGGCGGCAAGGGCCTCGACGGCGTCCCGGGGGCCCTTGCCGAGCATCAGCCGCTGCATGGCCGGATCCCAGCGGTGCCCGAGGTCCGTCACGACCCGGGCCTCGGCGCGAGCCCACAGGCCCTCCGAATCCAGCAGCAGGCCGTCGAGGTCGAAGACCACGGCTTCCGGGACGAACGGGGGGCGGGCGGTCACGCCGGCCAGCGTACTGCGCATCGGCGGTGACCCGACTCGGCTGACACCCCGCCCCCGCGGCCCGTGACGATCTCAGCCGGTGCGCGCGACCTCGCGCTCGCGCTGGCGCGCACGCTTCTCCTCGTAGCGGGTGGCCATCGCCTCGAGCCCGTCGAGGAAGGCCGCGAGCTCGTCGCGCGCCCGCTCGGCGGCGGCGTCGAGCCCCTCGATGTCGAACAGCCGCCAGTGGCGCAGCAGGGGCCAGATGACGTCGTCGTGGTGGACGCGCAGATCGTAGATGCCCGCTTTCGCGATCTGCACCGCGCGGCGCTGGAAGTCGCGGATGGGCGTGCCCGGCATCTCGAAGCCCGCCACCTCCGCCGCGATCGCCTCCACCGTGCGCGACGGGTCCACCCGCAGCGCCGCGTCGAGCATGTCCCGGTAGAAGACCATGTGCAGGTTCTCGTCGGCGCTGATGCGCGCCATGATGCGGTCGGCGACGGGGTCCTGGGAGTAGCGGCCGGTGTTGCGGTGGCTGATCCGGGTCGCGAGCTCCTGGAACGCGACGTAGGCCATCCCGCGGAGCGGGTTGCTGTCCCGTTCATAGCCCTGTTCCATGACACCCATGCGGTCGTCCTCGAGCTGGACGGGGTCGACACCCCGGGTCACGAGCAGGTAGTCCCGCAGGACGATGGAGTGCCGGCCCTCCTCCGCGGTCCAGCGGTGGATCCAGTTGATCCACGCCCCGTCGCCGTGGGCGAACATCGCGTGGATCACCCGGTGGTAGCTCGGCAGGTTGTCCTCGGTGAGCAGGTTGACCTCGAACGCGGTGCGCGCCACACCCTCGAGCCGGGAGTGATCGGGCGTCCAGGGTTCGGCGTCGTCGAACCAGTCCCCGTACGAGCGGCCCTGGCTGTAGGGCACGTACTCGTGGGGGTACCACGGCTTGGCCATGGTCAGATGCCGCTCCAGGTACTCCTCCGCCTTGGGTTCGAGCTCGGTCAGCAACGCGTGGTCGTTCAACCGCGGCACAACGGTCCTTTCGCTAGGGGGCTACAGCTACGTCACCGTAACCTACGGATGCGTAGGCAAAACGTCAACGGGCCCGCCAGGGGTCCGGCGGCGTGTCCTGCTAGCCTGCAGACGCCACTGCAGCGGACGTCGAGAGGTCAGTCGTGAGCAAGCTCATCCTCATCCGCCACGGCCAGTCGACCTGGAACGCGGAGAACCTGTTCACCGGTTGGGTCGACGTGCCGCTGTCCGAGGCGGGGATCGCCGAGGCCAAGCAAGGCGGTGAGCGCCTCGCAGCGAAGGGCTTCCGCGTCGACAAGGCGTACACCTCGACCCTGCGGCGCGCCATCGAGACGGGCCGCATCGTCCTGGAGGTGCTGGGCCAGGGCGACCTCGAGCAGGAGCAGGCCTGGCAGCTCAACGAGCGCTTCTACGGCG
>SKPY01000366.1 GCA_007119305.1 Nitriliruptorales bacterium | reverse complement strand
GTGGCGCCCAGCCCCGCCTCGCACACCACGCGCCGGCCGGCCTCCACCCGCCAGCGGGGCGCGTCGGCTGCGGCCTGCGGGTTGGCGCCGCGCAGCACGCGCAGGAGCAGCTGGACGTGGCCCTGCGGCTGCATGGGACCCCCCATCACCCCGAACGCGAGGTCCCCCCCGGCCGGCCGGCGCAGGAAGGCAGGGATGATCGTGTGGAACGGCCGCTTGCCGGGGGCGACGACGTTGGGGTGTCCACGCTCGGTGCTGAACCCGGCACCCCGGTTCTGGAGGGCGATGCCCGTGCCGGGCACGACGATGCCGGAGCCGAACCCGTAGTAGTTCGACTGGATGAAGCTCACCGCCAGCCCCTCGCTGTCGCCGGCGCACAGGTAGACGGTCCCCCCCGCCCGGGGGACCCCGTGCCCCGGATCAGCGGCCCGCTCGGGGTCGATAAGCCGTGCGCGCTCACCGAGGTAGACGTCGTCGAGCAGCGTGCGAGGCTCGACGGCCAGCGCGGCCGGATCGGCGACGTGGCGGTGGGTGTCGGCAAAGGCCAGCTTGACGGCCTCGATCGCGAGGTGCACGGCGTGGGGCGAGTCCAGGTCGTGTTCGGCGGCGTCGGTGTGCCGCAGGATGCCGAGGGCGAGCAGCGCGGCGAGGCCCTGGCTGTTCGGTGGGAGCTCGTGCAGCGTGGCGTCGGCGACGTCGAGCGTGAGCGTCTCCACCCATTCGGGGGCGTGCGCGGCGAGGTCGTCGGCGCGCAGGGCGCCGCCGGTGGCGCGCGCGTGGGCGTCGCTGCGCGCAGCGAGCTCGCCGCTGTAGAAGTCCTGGCCATGGGACGCGCCGATGCGCTCCAGGGTGTCCGCCTGGGCGGGCAGCGCGAAGCGCTCCCCGGCGCGGGGTGCCCGGCCCCCGGGCAGGAACGCCGCGGCGAAGTCGTCGAAGCCGGCGAACGTCGCCGGGGCATGCGCCCACAGGGACGCCGTGACCGGGCCGACGGCCCAGCCGTGGCGCGCGTAGCGCACCGCGGGCTCCAGCAGGGTCGGCAGATCGAGGCGACCGAAGCGTGAGGTGAGCGCCGCCCAGGCGGACACGGCGCCCGGCACGGTCACCGGGTCCCAGCCGCGCAGCGGCAGGGCGTCGCGGTCGAGGAAGCGCTCGGGGTCGAGGCCGCTGGGCGCTCGCCCGGAGGCGTTGAGGGCGTGGACGCCGGCGTCGTCGGCGACGATGGCGAAGGCGTCGCCGCCGATCCCGTTGGCGACCGGCTCGACCACGGTGAGGCAGGCCGCCGCGGCGACGGCCGCATCGACAGCGTTGCCCCCGCGTCGCAGCATCTCCAGGCCCGCCTGCGCGGCGAGCGGCTGCGATGTGGCGACCACGTGCTCGGCCAGCACCGGCTGGCGGCGCGAGGGGTGCGGCAGGTCCCAGTCCATGGCGGGACCCTAGCGCGCGACGTGCGCCTGCGCGCCCACCTGGGCAGGCGCGGTCTGCCGGGCGCTCCAGCTCGCGTGCAGGTCCCGGTAGACCCCCGGGCGGGCGACGAGGTCGCGGTGGTGGCCCCGCTGGACCAGCCGGCCTTGGTCGAAGACCAGGACCTCGTCGGCCGCCTCCGCCGTCGACAGGCGGTGCGCGATCGCGAGGGCGGTGCGACCGCGGGTGAGGCCTTCCAGGGCGCGCTGGAGGCGGACCTCGGTGGCGGGGTCGACGGCGCTCGTCGCCTCGTCGAGCACCAGCAGGTCCGGGTTGGCGACGTAGGCACGGGCGAGCGCGACGAGCTGGCGCTCGCCCACCGACAGGTGCTCGCCACGCTCGCCGACCGGGGTGTCGAGGCCCTCGGGCAGGGCGTCGAGCCAGTCCCGCAGGCCGAGCTCGGTGAAGGCGAGCTGTGCCTGCTCGCGGCTCAGGTCGGCGCGGGCGAGGCGCGCGTTGCCGAGGATCGTGGTGTCGAACAGGACGTCGTCCTGGGGGACCATGATGACCCGCTCGCGCAGGCTGTCGAAGCGCACGTCGGACAGCGCCGCGCCGTTCAGCCTGATCGTGCCCTGCGTGGGATCGGCGAGGCGCGTGAGGAGCTTGGCGAACGTGCTCTTGCCCGAGCCCGTCTCCCCGACCACCGCGACCCGCGACTGCGGCGCGATGGTCACGCTCACGTCACGCAGCACCGCGGGCCCGCGCTCGTGTGGCCTGCCGCGCACGGGGTAGGCGAAGCGCACGCCTTCGAAGCGCACGCCGAGCGGGCCGGGCGGGATGTCCCGCCCGCCGTCCGCACGCAACGCGGGGTCCGCGACGTCCGCGGGCGTGTCGAGGACGTCGAGCACCCGGCGCCACCCGGCGATGGCGGTCTGGGCCTGGTCGAGCACCTCCGTGGCGACCTGGACGGGTCCGACGAAGAGGGTGATGAGGAACATGAACGCCACGAGCTGGCCCTCCGTGACCTGGCCGCCCGTGCCCAGGACCACGCCGAGCGCGAGGGCGGCCGCCAGCGCGACGGCGGCGAAGACCTCGCCGGAGGAGAACATGAACGCACTCAGGCGTCCGGCCCGGTACTGGGCCTCGAAGTAGCGGTCCACGGTCGTGCGGACGCGGCGGTTGGTGCGGTCCTCGATGCCGTAGGCGCGGATGACCGCTGCGCCCATCACGCTCTCGCTCACGGCGGTCAGCATGTCGCCGACGCGGGCACGCACGAGGTCGTAGGCCACCGACAGGCGCTGCTGGAACCAGCGCAGCACCGCGACGAGGGGGGCGATGGTCACGACCACCACGAGGGTCAGCTGCCAGCTGTAGACGGCCATGACCGCGGTGGCGAGCACGAGCTGGCCGAGGTTGACGACGAGCAGGATCCCACCCCACTGCATGAACCGGCTGATCGTGTCCACGTCGGCCGTGACCCGCGACACGAGCGAGCCGCGGTGCTCCGCGTCGTGATGGGCCTGGGACAGGTCGTGGATGTGGCGGAAGGTGCGCACCCGCAGGTTCGACAGCGCCGTCTCGGTCGCCTCGACCAGCCGGCGGTTCATGAAGTACCCCGCGACGGCGGCGCCGGCGAGGACCGCGACGGCGGCGAGGCAGTAGCGGATGATCACGTCCGGCTGCACGCCCGCCGGGGTGAGCAGACCGCGGTCGAAGGTGACCTGGAGCGCGACCGGCACCACCACCTTGCCGCCCGTAGCGATCATGGCGAGGAGCAGGGTGACGCCGAGGCCACGCCGGAGCTCCGGGGACAGCTTGAACCCGCGCACGAGCGTGTTCCAGGCCCCAGCCGCGGTCACGGGCTCGCGTCTGCCGGTCATGCGGGCGCTCACGGCTCCGCCCTGCTGTCGTGGGCGGAGACGAGCCGGGCGTAGGCGGGCTCGGCGGCGAGCAGGTGCTCGTGGCTGCCCCGCGCGCGGACTGCGCCGTCGGCGATGAAGACGATCTCGTCGGCCAGCGCGATCGTCGCGCGCCGGTACGCGATGACGACCACGGTCGAGGGCAGGGCGGCCTCTTGCAGGCCACGCAGGATCGCGGCCTCCACCGCCGCGTCCACGCTCGAGGTCGCATCGTCGAGGATCAGCAGGCGGGGCCGGCGGACGAGGGCGCGGGCCAGCGCGAGGCGCTGGCGCTGCCCACCCGACAGCGAGGTCCCCCGCTCGCCCACCACCGTGTCGAGGCCCTCCGGCAGCGCGCTCACGAAGTCCCAGGCCTGCGCCAGCCGCAGCGCTGCTGCGACCGCGTCGTCGTCGTAGGGCTCGCCGAGGGTGACGTTGTCCCGCACGGAAGCGTCGAACAGGAACGACTGCTGGAACACCACCCCGACGTGCTGTGCGAGGGCGGCCCGCGCGACGCCGCGGACGTCTCGACGATCGATGGCCACGGTGCCGGCGTCGGGGTCGGCGAGGCGCACGAGCAGGTTCGCGACGGTCGACTTGCCCGCGCCGGTCGCTCCCACGAGCGCGATCGTGCGGCCGGGCGCTGCGGAGAAGGTCACGTCACGCAGCCCGCGCCCGGCCGGCGCGCGCCCCTGCGCGGGGTAGGTGAACGCCAGCGACAGGACGTCGACGCGTGCCGGGTGGTCCCCGTCGATGCCGCCCTCGCCGTCCGGCAGCGCCTCGTCGGCGTCGAGGACGGTGCGGACCCGGTCCCAGCCGACCACGGCACGCGGGAGCTCTGACAGCAGGAACCCGAACAGCCGGAGCGGGAAGGCGAGCAGCGTGAACAGGTAGGCGAACGTGACCAGCTCTCCCGCGCTGAGCGCGCCGGTCGCGACCCGCCAGGAGCCCACGACCACGATGAGCAGGACCCCGGCATGGGGCAGGGCGTCGAGCAGCGGCTCGTAGAGCGCCCGGATGCGCCCCATCTGCACGAGCTCGTCGCGCAGGCGCTCGGACTCACGGCGGAAGCGCGCGGTCTCGGCGCGCTCGCGGCCGAGCGTCTTGACCACGAGTGCGGCGTCGAAGCTCTCGTGTGCGACGCCGGACACATCGGCCCGGAGCTGCTGCGCGCGGGTCGCCGGACCTTTGATGCGCCGGTTGTAGCGCCAGTTGAGGACGCCGAGCGCCGGGCCCACGAGCAGGGCCACGCCCGTCAGCGCGAGGTCGGTGGTGACCAGGGCCGCCCCGGTGATCGCGAGCATCACGAGCACGCCGAGCGCGAACGGCAGCGGCGCGATGGGCCACCACATCGACTCGACGTCGGCGTTGGCGTTGGACAGCAGGGAGCCGGTGCTGCGGCGCTGGTGCCACGCGAGGGGCAGCCGCTGGTACTGCTCGGTGACCCGGCGGCGGAAGAGCGCCTCGAGGCGCGCCTGCATGTACGTCGCGCCGGTGCGGCGCAGGATGATCCCCAGCGCCTTGGCCACCGCCACGCCGACGATGGCGGCGCTCCCGGCGGCGAGCGCAGCGCGTGGCACCTCCCCGGCGGCGAACGCGGCGACGATGACCCCGTCGGTGACCCGGCCGAGCACGACCGCGCTCGCCACGGTCATCGCTCCGTAGAGCGCCGCGCCGCCCACCGCCACGGCGAACGACCGGGGCTGCAGGCGGATGCCCATCCCGAGCACGCGGAAACCGCGCCGGACGATGCCGGCGCGGTCGGCTGGGCGGGTTGTCGTTGCGGCCATGCGTGTGGGGCTCCCGTCGACGCGGCGAGCAGGCAAGCGTAGCCGTGTCCCGGGGCGGGTGCCGTGGCCGGATGGCCCGTGCCGGCGCGGGGCGCCTCAGCGTCGGTGCACGGTCCGGGACCGGGCCTGCTCCATCAGCGCCACCTGGCTGTTGATCGGGCGCTCACCGTCGGCGGGGAACCGGCGTATCCAGCTGCCGTCGGGCATGAGGCTCCAGCCCTGGACGTTGTCGGCCATGTGCAGGTCGAGGATCCCGCACAGCTCCCCGCGCAGCGCCGGGTCGCGGACGGGGGTGAAGACCTCGACGCGGCGATCGAGGTTGCGCGGCATCCAGTCGCCCGACCCGATCCAGACCTCTTCCGGACCGAACTGCATGATCCGCGAGTGCTCGAGGAAGCGGCCCACGATCGAGACCACCCGGATGCGGTCGCTCACGCCGAGGACCCCAGGCCGCAGCGCGCAGATGCTGCGGCAGACGATGTCGACCCGCACCCCGGCACGCGACGCCCGGTACAGGTCGGCGATGAGCTGGGCGTCGAGCAGCGCGTTGAGCTTCAGGCGGATCAGGCCCGGCCGCTCGGGGCAGTGGAGCTCGATCTCGCGCTGGATCAGCCGACGGATCCGGTCGCGCAGCGCGATCGGGGCCACGAGCAGCGCCCGGTAGGGGTCGTGGCGGGCGTAGCCGGTCAGGTAGTTGAACAGGTCGGTCAGGTCGGCACCGATCTCCGGGTCACAGGTCATGAGCCCGAGGTCGGTGTAGAGCGCGGCGGTCTTCGGATGGTAGTTGCCCGTGCCGATGTGGGCGTACCGGCGGATCCCCTCGTCCTCGTGACGGACCACCAGCGAGGTCTTCGAGTGCGTCTTCAGCCCGACGAGGCCGTAGACGACGTGCACCCCCGCCTTCTCGAGCTTGCGGGCCCAGGCGATGTTCGCCTGCTCGTCGAAGCGCGCCTTGAGCTCGACGAGGGCCACCACCTGCTTGCCGCGCTCGGCGGCCTTGATCAGCGCGTGCACGATCGGTGAATCACCCGACGTGCGGTACAGCGTCTGCTTGATCGCGAGCACGTGGGGATCCTCGCTGGCGGCCACGACGAAGCGCGCCACCGTGTGCTCGAAGCTGTCGTAGGGGTGGTGGACGAGGATGTCCCCCCGCTCGATCTCGGCGAACACGTCGACGGGCTCCTCGTCGCCGCTGTCCAGCCGGGGGTGGGGGACCGGGGACCACGGCTTCCAGTGCAGGCGCGGAATGTCGAGGGCCGCGAGGGCGGACAGGTCGCCGAGGCCGAGCAGACCGCCGATGCGGTAGGAGTCCATGTCGCCGACCTGGAGCTCGTCCTGGAGCAGTCCGAGGACCCGGTCGCTCATCCGCTCGGCAACCTCGAGGCGCACCACCGCACCGAAGCGCCGCCGCCGCAGCTCCTGCTCGATCGCCATGAGGAGGTCGTCGGCCTCTTCCTCCTCGAGGTCGAGGTCGGCGTTGCGGGTCACCCGGAACGCGTAGGCGGACACGATCTCCATGCCCGGGAAGAGCCGGTCGAGATGCGCCTCGATGAGCTCCTCGAGCGGGATCCAGCCCCCACCGCCCGACACCGGGGCGAAGCGTGACAGCACCCCGGTCGGCACCTTCACGCGGGCGAACTTGCCTTCCCCGCTCTTGTGGTCGCGCAGGATCACCGCGAGCGACAGCGAGAGGTTGGAGATGTACGGGAAGGGGTGCCCGGGGTCGACCGCGAGGGGGGTCAGGACCGGGAACACCTCGTCTTCGAAGTAGCAGTCGAGCTCGGCCCGCTGGGCGTCCGACAGCTCGTGGATCGAGCGCAGCAGCACGCCGTTGCGGGCCAGCAACGGCAGGAGCTGATCGTGCAGGCAGTCCTGGGCCGACTGCAGCATGGGCCGCAGCCGCTGCGCGATGTCCGTCAGCAGCTCGGCGGGGGTGCGTCCGTCGGGGGTGCGACGGGTGACACCGGCGGACACCTGACGCTTCAGGCCGGCCACGCGCACCATGAAGAACTCGTCGAGGTTCGTCGCGAAGATCGCGAGGAACTGCAGGCGCTCGAGCAAGGGGACGTTGGAGTCGGTCGCCTGGGCGAGGACACGGCGGTTGAACTCCAACCACGACAGCTCACGGTTCAGGTACAGCGACGGGTCGCTGAGGTCGAGCTCCGCGGTGGGCGGCGGTGCGGTCGTGCTCGCGGGCAGGACGACCCCAGAGCCGGTGCGGCTCGTGTCGAGGTCGCTCACCGTCACTCCTCTGCGCGGGCGGGCTGCACGTCCGGTGATCTGTCATGCTACCGGCGTGCGGGCCGGTGTCCCGCCTCAGCACCTCCATGGCGGTCGCTGGCACGACAACGGACGAGGGGAGCGCACATGGAACTTGCGGTGAGCCTGCCGGTCGCCGGTCTGCCCCTGCACGAGGTCCCCGGCCTCGTGGGACAGGCGCGTGACTGGGGCTACACGGGCGCCTGGGCCACCGAGGTGGCAGGCCCGGACTTCGCGTCGCTGCTCGGAGCGGTCGCTGCGGGCGTGGACGGCATCGACCTCGGTGTGGCGGTCGCACCGGTCGCAACACGCAGCCCCTGGCTGCTCGCGGCCACGGCGGCGAGCCTGTCCCACCTGTCGCAGGGACGGTTCACGCTCGGCCTCGGCACGTCGAGCGAGGTGATCGTCGAGCAGTGGTCCGGGATCCCGTTCGAGCGCCCGCTCGCCCGGTTGCGCGAGACGGTCGAGGTCG
>SKPY01000275.1 GCA_007119305.1 Nitriliruptorales bacterium | reverse complement strand
TCGAGCTCGCGGCGGGCCTGGTCGAGCGCGTCCCGCACGCGCCGCAGCTGCTCGTCGGGGTCGCCCGCCGGCGTTGCCTCCGCACGCGGCGGCGCCTGCCACGCCCACACCCGTCCGACGGCCGCACCGGGCGACCCAGAAACCCCTCGCAGCACGACGCCCATCCTCCCTCCGCCGCCCGGCAGGCACGTCGCTCCGCTGGGCGGACAGCCTACAGATCCCGCGGCAAGCACTTGATGGATATGTTCGTTTATGTTTAGATATGTTTACATGAACGCTTCAGCACGTCAACGGCACACCTACGGGGCCCGCAGGGCGCCGCATCTTGGCAAGGTGCGGCAGCGGCGCATCGCCGAGCTCGTGGACGAGCAGGGGGAGGTCACCGTGGCCGAGCTCGCCGAGCAGTTCGAGGTGAGCGGGATGACGGTCCGGCGGGATCTGCGCAAGCTCGAGCAGCAGGGGTTGGTCGAGCGGACGCACGGCGGTGCGGTGCCACCGTCGGCTGCCGCTGCGCCGGAGCCGCCGCTCAAGGAGCGCTTCGACCACGAGATCCACGCGAAGCGCCGGATCGGGCGTGCCGTGGCGGACTTCATCGCTGACGGCGAGACCGTCTTCATCGGTTCGGGTACGACCACCCTCGAGATCGCGAAGGCGCTCCCTCCCGAGCGGCGCCTCACGGTCGTCACGAACGCGGTCACGATCGTCAACGCCCTGGCGCCCATGCCGGCCATCGACCTCGTCGTGGCCGGCGGGATCCTCCGCCGTGAGGAGATGTCGCTCATCGGGCACCTCACCGAGGAGGCCCTGCGCGACATCCGCGTTGACAAGGTGGTCATGGGGATGCGCGGAGTGCACCCCGAGCACGGCCTCACGAGCGACCACCTCCCCGAGCTCCAGACTGACCGCGCGATCCTGCGCACGGGCGGCGAGGTGATCATCGCCGCGGACCACACCAAGCTCGGCCACATCGCCGCGAGCCGCATGGCCCCGGTCACGGTCGCATCACGGCTCGTCACCGACCAGGACGCACCCGAGGGGATCGTCATCGCACTCCGCCAAGCCGAGATCGAGGTCATCCTCGTGTAGCGATCGGACAACGCCATGAACGCAGCAGCACAGACGGAGGGCCACCGAGCGGCACAGGAGATCCGCTCCCAGCCGGAGACCTGGGCTGCTGCGAGCATCGAGATCGGCCGGCGCGCGGCGGACGGCCTGCCGGAGCTCACCGCGTTCGCCGACGTGGTGTTCACCGGCTGCGGCTCGACGCACTACCTCGCGCAGTGGGCAGCCGCGCACACCCGTGCGCTGCACGGGATACCGGCGACGGCCGTCCCCGCCTCCGAGCTCTACCTCAACCTTGAGACGTGGGTGCCCCGCTCGCCGGCGCTGCTCGTGGCGATCTCCCGCTCGGCCAAGACGACGGAGACCGCCCGCGCCGTCGGTGCCTTCCAGGACCGGGGGCTCGGCGAGGTCACCCTCGTGACCTGCGCTCCCGAGGAGCCGCTCGCGGCGGACGCGATGTGGGTGCTCGGCACCCCGTCGGCCATGGAAGAGACCGTCCCTCAGACCCGATCGTTCACGTCGATGATGCTCGCGCTGTCGTGGCTGCTCGCCGTGGCGCCCGACGCGGGCGTGATCGACGCGATCGCCGCTGAGGGCCGGAGGCTGCTGTCGGCCTTCGCCGACGGACTGCCCGCTGCCGCCGACCCGAACACCGCCTACACCTTCCTCGGCACCGGGCCACGGTGGGGGCTGGCGAGCGAGGCGATGCTCAAGATCAAGGAGATGTCGCTGTCGCCATCCGAGGCGTTCCAAAGCCTCGAGTTCCGCCACGGCCCGATCTCGACCGTGACGGCCCAGAGCCTCGTCGTCGGGCTCACGCCCTCCACCGGGGTCGAGACGGAGCTCGCGGTGCTCGACGACGTCGCCGAGCTCGGCGCTGCCACCGCCCTGGTCGGACCAGGCGCGGAGGCGCTGGCCGCGGGTCGCCACACCCCGGTCGCGTTCGACCCCGAGCTGCCGGTGCCCTGGCGGGATGTGCTCTACCTGCCGGCCATCCACCAGACCGCGCTCGCCGCCGCCACCACGAAAGGGCTCGACCCCGACCGTCCCTCGAACCTGCAGGCCGTGGTGATCCTCGATGACTGAACCCCTCCTGGCGTTCCTCAACGCCCGCACCATCCGGGCGCAGGTGCAGGCCGCCGACTGGCGGGCGGCCATCGCACGGGCAGGGGATCTGCTCGTCGAGGACAGCGCCGTCGAGCCGCGCTACATCGAGGCCATGCAGGCCACGGTTGAAGAGCACGGCGCCTACGTGGTGATCGCGCCCGGGATCGCGCTGCCCCACGCCCGCCCGGAGGACGGCGTCATCCGGCCGGCGCTGTCGCTCGTCACGCTCGCCGAGCCGGTCGCGTTCGGCCATGCGGACAACGACCCGGTGGACGTGGTGCTCGCCTTCGGCGCCGTCGACAAGGCGGCCCATGTGCGTGCGCTGCAGGAGCTGGCACGGCTGCTGGGCGACGACGACGCCGTGGCGGGAATCCGCGCCGCGCGGACCGACGAGGAGTTGCTCGACGCGATCCACGGGACGTCCGCCGACAGCCGATCGGCGGGGAACGAGTCGACGGATAACGACGACAGCCCGGACGGGCTAGGGAGGTGATCGGGGTGCGCATCGCAGCGCTCTGCGGCATGGGGTTCGGCACGAGCATGATGCTGAAGCTCGCGGTCGAGGATGTCCTCGCGGCGGAAGGCATCAAAGGCGAGGTTCTCTCCTGGGACGTGGGCTCGTTCAGGAGCCAGCAGGTGGACGTCGTCGTGGCCTCCTCCGACATGCGCCGCCAGCTCGAGGGCGCGGAAGTCCCCGTCGCCCTCATCGACAGCGTGGTGAACAAGGACGAGATCCGCGAGAAGGTGCTCGCGGCGATCCGCGAGCACCAGGCGGAAGGCGGGTGAGTGACCGTGCACTAAGCAATCTCCCACCGGAGCGCCGCTGAAAAGGGAGTGGTGAATACGTCATGGAGATCATCTTCTTCATCATCGAGCTGCTGCAGCTGCCCGCGATCATCCTCGGGCTGATCGCTCTCGCCGGCTTGCTGTTGCTTCGCAAGCCAGCGAACCAGGTCGTGACGGGCACCTTCAAGACAGTGCTCGGGATGCTCATCATCGGAGTGGGGATCGGGGCGATCATCGACGCGCTGATCCCCATCCAGAACATGTTCGAGGCCGGGATCCCCGTCGGTCCTGAGGGAGCCGGCCTGGAGACCTTCGTGACCTTCGACGAGGCGGTCGTCGGTGCAGTGCAGGACGCCAACGTGGCAGGGGTCGGGGGGATCATCGCCTACACGCTGCTGTTCGGCTTCTTGTTCCACCTCGTGCTCGCACGCATCACCCCCTTCCGGTACGTCTACCTCACCGGGCACATGATCTGGATCCACGCCGGTGCGTTCGCGATCCTGTTCCACTCCTTCGACATCCCCGACGTCGCGGCGGTGGCAGCCGCGTCCATCGCGACCGGCGCGTACTTCACCCTCGCGCCGGCGCTCGCCCAGCCGGTGATGCGCAAGATCACCGGGAACGACGAGATCGCCTTCGGGCACGGGCAGACGCTGCTCAACATGCTTGGTGCCGGGGTCGGCAAGCTCATCGGCAACCCCGAGAAGACCACCGAAGAGATCGAGGTGAAGGAAGGCTGGAACTTCTTCCGCGACATCGCGATCTCGACCTCGATCGTCATGCTGGCCGTCGCCGCGTTCGCCGCAGTGCTCGCCGTCATCCAGGTCGGCATCGGCGGCTTCCAGGAGGAGATCAGCAACGGACAGAACTGGCTCGTCTTCGCCCTGCTGCGGGGCGTCGGCTTCGTCGCCGGGATGCTCGTCCTGCTCTACGGCGTGCGCATGCTCATCGCAGAGATCGTCCCCGCGTTCAAGGGCATCGCGGAGAAGGTCATCCCGGGCGCGAAGCCGGCGCTCGACGTCCCCGTGATCTTCCCCTTCGCGCCCAACGCCCTGCTCATCGGCCTCATCGTCGGCGTGATCGCACAGATCGTCGCGATGGTCGCCCTCGGACTCATCGGCTGGCCAGTGCCCCTGCCGAGCATGATCGTCGCGTTCTTCGCCAGCGGCGCAGGCGCCATCTTCGGCAACGCCACCGGCGGTCGCCGCGGCGCCGTCGCCGGCGGGTTCCTGTGGGGCTTCGTCGGCTGGTTCATGATCAGCTTCGCCTTCAAGTTCCAGGTGTTCGGCGACCTCACCGAGATGGGCGCCGCCGGCCTCGCGTTCACGGTTCCCGACGCGATCGTGCCGGGCATCCTGATCTGGCTCGTCGCGCGCCTGTTCGGCATCGCCTAACCACGACCAGGAGCGGGCTGCAGCAGAGCCGCAGCCCGCTCCGCCATGAGGAGGTCGCGCGATGACCGTCGTGCGCGGGGGGACGGTGCTCACCCCCCACCGGCTGCTCGAGGACCACGCGCTCGTCATCCACGGCGAGCGGGTCGCAGCCGTGCTGCCCGCCGCCGAGGCACCGCCGCCCGCGGCGGGGGACGTCGACGCGGCAGGCGGGTGGGTCGCGCCCGGCTTCGTCGACGTCCACGTCCACGGCGGCGGCGGCCACGACACGATGGACGCGACCCACGACGCGCTCGCGGGGATGTCCGCCCACCTCGCACGCCACGGCGTCACAGCCTTCCTCGCCACGACCGTGAGCGCGAGCCGCGAGGCCATCGCCGATGCGCTCGCGGCGATCGCAGAGGCCAGCGACCTACCCGGAGCCCGCCTCCTCGGCGCGCACCTCGAGGGCCCCTACCTGAACCCCGACCACCGTGGCGCCCAGGATACCGCCGCGCTGCGTCTGCCCGCGCCGGCCGAGTACGAGGCGTGGTTCGCGCGCGGGCCCGTTCGCATGATGACCCTCGCCCCTGAGCTCGACGGGGCGCTGGAGCTAATCCGGGCCGGGCGTGCCCGCGGGGTGCGGTTCTCCGCCGGCCACTCCGGCGCTGCCTACGAGGAGCTCGTCGCCGCTGCCGACGCCGGGCTCGCGCACGCGACCCACACGTTCAACGGGATGCCGCCGCTGCACCACCGCGAGCCCGGCCTCGTCGGCGGCGTCCTCACCGACGAGCGGATCATCGCGGAGGTGATCGCCGACGGCGTGCACGTGCACCCCGCCGTGGTGCGCCTCCTCGTGCAGGCGAAGGGCCCCGACCGAGTGGTGCTCGTCAGCGACGCGATCCGCGCGACGGGCATGCCCGACGGCACGTACGCGCTCGGCGGGCAGGAGGTCGCCGTGCGGGACGGGGTGTGCCGCACCGCGGCGGGCAGCCTGGCAGGCAGCACGCTCACCCTCGACCGCGCGGTCGCCAACCTCGTCGAGCAGGCTGGGGTGCCCTTACCCGACGCCGTGTGCATGGCCACCGCGACCCCCGCCGCCGTCCTCGGCGGCCTCGAGCTGGGGGCCCTTACGACCGGCGCGCGCGCCGACGTGGTGGTGCTCGACAGCCGGCTGCGCGTGCGCACGACTGTCGTGGCCGGTGAGATTGTCTACGCGGGAGAAAGGACCTCGACATGAGTGGTCTTGCTAGCGAGTATCTCGACGCCGCGATCGACCTGCTGCGGCGCATCCGCGACGAGGAGGCCGAGCCGCTCGGCGAAGCCGCTGCGGCCATCGCCGACGCGGTGGAGGCCGGCGGGCAGGTCTTCGCCTTCGGCTGCACGCACTCGGCACTGCCCGTCCAAGACGTCGTCTACCGCGCCGGCGGGTTCATGCTCGTCAACCCGCTGCTCGGCCCGGGGATCACGAGCCTTGACGTGCGGCCGGCCACGCTCACCTCGGCGATGGAGAAGCTCGAGGGCTACGCGGAGGCGCTGCTCGACGCCAGCCCGCTCGTCGCGGGCGACGTGCTCATCGTCGTGTCCGTGTCGGGTCGAAACGCCGTGCCGATCGAGATGGCCCAGCTCGCCCGCGAGCGGGGCGCGACCGTCATCGGTGTCACCTCGCGTGCGTACACCTCCGCGGTCACCTCCCGCCACCCCTCGGGCAAGAAGATGGCCGACTTCGCCCACATCGTCCTCGACAACAAAGTCGACAAGGGCGACGCGGTCCTCGCGCACGAGCGCGTCCCCCAGCGTTTCTGCCCCGCCTCCGGCGTCACGAGCACCGCGCTGCTCCAGGCGCTCGTCGCCGCGACGATCGGCGAGCTCGTCGACCGCGACATGACCCCACCGGTGTTCCTTGCCGCCAACGTCGACGGCGGCGCGGAGTACAACGCGCAGCTGTTCGCCGAGTACGGGGACCGGATCCACTACCTGTAGCGGTGGTGCTGTGCTGCTCGCCGTCACGCCGAACGCCGCGATCGACCGCACCGCCGTGGTCGACGCGCTGCGCTTCGACACCGTGCTGCGGCCGGTCGACCTCCTCGCCCTGCCCGGGGGCAAGGGGATCAACGTCGCCCGTGTCGCCCACCGGCTGGGCGCGGCGGTGGCCACCACGGGGTTCGCCGGCGGCCACGCCGGCCGGTGGCTCGTCGAGCAGCTCGAGACCGAGGGGCTGCAGCCACGGTTCGTCGAGATCGCCGCGGAGACGCGGACCACCTACACGACCACCGACACCGAGCGCTCCGTGATCGTCTCCGAGCACGGGCCGGCGATCACCGCCGCGGAGGCCGACCGGCTGCTCGACCTCGTCGACGACACCATGGCGGGCGGCGACCGGCCGGACAGCGGCGCTGCGGACCGCCCCGCCGCCCTCGGGCGGCTGATCGTCGCGCTGTGCGGCAGCATGCCCCGCGGCGCGATCGACGGCCTCGCCGCCCGCCTGGTCGCGCGCTGCCGGTCGCGAGGCGCCACGAGCATTGTTGACACGACCGGCGCCACGCTCCGCGAGGCCGTCGGCGCTCGTCCCGACGTGGTCAAGGTGAACGCCTCCGAGGCGGCCGAGGCCGGATACGGAACGAACGACACGAACAACCCCCACTGGCAGGACGCAGCCGGCGAGCTAGCCGCCGCGCTTCGAGCCGCCGGCGCCCGCACGGCCATCGTGACCGCCGGCGCCCGGGGCGCGGTGTGCGTGGCGGACGCGGGGGCCTGGGCGGTGCAACCGCCGGAGGTCGACGTCGTCTCCGCAGTCGGCTCGGGTGACGCCTTCAGCGCTGGGATCGCCGTCGGCATCGAGCGCGGCCGGCCGCTCCCCGAAGGCCTCGCCATCGCCGCCGCCGCCGGCGCCGCCAACGCGGCACGGGCCGGCGCTGGCCTTCTCGATCCGGACCTTTGCATGCGTCTGCTCACCGGCGTCCGGGTCACAGCCCTCTAAGGCGAGCACCGTCCTCGCCGTCCCGGGTTCGAACCGCGCCGGCCGTCCCCCGCAGGCGGCGGCGCGCATGCCCTCGGACGCCCGTGCCGGCCACCAACGCGTCTGCGAACTGCGCGACCTCGTCGCCTGCCGCCTCGCGCGCTGTGGCGGGCATGGCGTCGAAGTCCCGGTAGATGGGCAGCAGAGTCTCACCGTGCTCTTGGTGCCACCCGTACAGCTCGCGCAGGGCATGGCGGGCCCGCGCCTCGAGGTCGGGGATGGCACGCCAGACAGCCGCATCCGGGGCGGGGTGCTGGCTGTCCCACTGCTGTGCGCAGGCGGCGAACAGCTCCTCCTGCTCGGGGAAGTGGCGGTAGACGGTCAGGCGGGTCACACCGGCCGGCTCGGCGATCGCGCTGACGGTGGCCTGGGCCGGCCCGACCGTGGTGTGCAGGTGCACCGTGGCGTCGACGATGCGCTGGCGGGTCGCCTCGACCAGCTCGGCGCGCTTGCGCATGCGGTACGGGCGTATGTTCGCTGAACGTTGCTGTTCACTCAAGTCTTGACAGCCTTCCGATGGTCGTGTGTCGTGTA
>SKPY01000055.1 GCA_007119305.1 Nitriliruptorales bacterium | reverse complement strand
AGCGCGTCCACCCAGGCAGCCAGCGCCGGCTCGTACTCGCCGGCGATGACCCGGTCGGCCACCCGGCCGACGGTGTGGTCCCGCCCCACGGGGGCGTACAGCCCGTAGAACGCGACCGGCAGCTCAGGCCGCCGGCGCTTTACGGCCTCCGCGGCGCGGATCGCCAGGCGCATCGCGGTGTGCATCGGGACGCTGAACGCCACTGCCTCCGCGCGGTCGACCGCCTCGACGTCCCACGGCTGCAGCGCCAGGTCGAGGCAGGTGACGTCGTGGCCCTGTGCGCGCAGCATTGCCGCCGGCGAGGCGACGTGCAGCGGCTGGTGTCCCAGCTCGTAGGTGGAGATGAGCAGGATGCGCATCGCCCGCCACCCTAGCGAGCCGGCGGGCGCCGGCGCGCTCCGGGTCGCCGGCGGGTCCCTCACGCCGGGCGCGCTCCGGGTCGCCGGCGCGTGGAGGCGTGCAGCCTGCGCTGCGGCGGCCGGCCGGGGGTGGGGTCGTCAGCCCGCCACCTGCTCGACGGCGATCATGATCGCGATCACGACGAACCCGCATCCGGTCAGGATGATGAAGAAGTTGCGCAGGCTGTTGTCCCCCTGGTTCATGTCCTCTCCCGTCTTGCCGAGGCGGTGGGCACTGGGCGCTCAAGCCTAGTCGCCTTCGCCACACGTGAAAAAAGCACCACCGGCGTCGCCCCGACGTCCGGCAGCTGGCCCGGCGTCGCCGCAGGGCCCGGCCGCTAGGCCGACAGGTTGAGGTCCTCGCGGGCCCGTGCCTGGATCGCGTCGGCGATCCGGCCCACCCCCAGGACGAGCGCGCCGCGCCGCAGCGGCAGGGCACGCTCGGTGGCGAGGTCCCACGTCGCGTCGAACGCGGCGCGCATGCGCTCCTCGAGGCGCGCGGCGACATCCCGCTCGGTCCAGCGCTCGCCGGCGCGGTTCTGCTGCCATTCGAAGCACGACACCGTCACGCCGCCGGCGCTGGCGAGGACGTCGGGGATCACCGTGACACCGCGGTCGGCAAGCACCGCGTCGCCCTCCGCGGTGCAGGGCCCGTTCGCCGCCTCGGCCACGAGGCGCGCGCGCACCCGCTCGGCCTCCCTGGCACCGATCGCGCCCTCGAGCGCGGCCGGGACGAGCACCTCGCAGTCCACGTCGACGAGCTCATCCGGGTCGATGACCTCGGCGTCGTCGTAGCTCGTCACGACCCCGGTCGTCATCTTGTCCGCCAGCAGCTCCGGGATGCGAAGGCCACGGGGGTTGTACACCGCGCCGCGGGAATCGGAGACGGCCACGACCCGGAACCCGTCGTGCGCGAGCAGATGCGCCAGGTGGGCGCCGGCGTTGCCGAAGCCCTGGATGGCCACGCGGGCGCCCGCTGGCAGCCCAAGGTGCTGGGCGGCCCGCACGATCGTGTGACGGCAGCCGGTCGCCGTCGCGGTGTCCCGGCCGGCTGAGCCGCCGTTCGCGAGCGACTTACCGGTGACGACCGCGGGCACCTGGCGTCCGACGACCTCGGCGTACTCGTCGGCGAGCCAGTCCATGTGTCGCTCGGTGGTGTTCACGTCCGGGGCCGGCACGTCGAGGTCCGGGCCGATGACCGGCGCGATGGCCCGGGTATAGGAGCGCATGATCTGCTCCTGCTCCCGGTCCGACAGCGTCCTCGGGTCGCACGCGACCCCGCCCTTGCCGCCGCCGAGCGGCAGGTTGAGCAGCGCGGTCTTCACGCTCATCAGCGTCGCCAGACCCGCCACCTCCTCGCGCGTCACCGCGGGGTGGAAGCGGATGCCGCCCTTCGCGGGCCCGCGGGCGGTCGAGTGCTGGATGCGATAGCCGGCCAGCTGGTGGAACCGGCCCTCGTCGCTCACGTACGGAACCTGCACGACGACCACGCGCTCGAGGTCGCGCACGGCGCCACGCAGGTCCTCGTCGAGGTCGAGTGCGTCCAGCGCTCGGTCGAGCTCGCACAGGACGGCGTGGTGGAGATCGTGGGGAGCGGCCATCCGCTGGTCCTTTCCGGTTGTGGACCGCGGGGGCGGGCGCACGGCAGCCAGCTCCATCGGTCCATCGGCCGAGGTGGGCGCGCCGTTGCGCCGCGCGGTCAGTGACCGCTTCACGCAGATGGTAGTGCATGTAGCGCTGCTGCACACGACTGGCATGCGGCGCCGGCGCGGGCGGAGCCCACGCGAGTTTGCCGCGCCCGCGCTGCATCCTCCCCCCGCCACCCCCACGCCCAGCGCAGCCCACCCGAGGATGCCGCGCCCGCGCTGGATCCTCCCCCTCCCCCGGACACCCCCGGCGCCGCGGGCCGATTGGCGGCGCTCACGCCGGCGCAAGCCGCCCGAGGATGCCGCGCCGGCGCGGCATCCTCCACCCGGCAGGCACTACAAGCCTGCCGCAGCGTCGGCGTCGGATCAGTGGCCGAGGAGCGCCCAGAGCAGTCGCGCCGGCTGGCCCCCCGGATTGCTCCAGCCGGTCACTGCTGCGGTGTTGAGACTGAGCGCGTCACCCTCCTGGAGGGTCAGCCGCCCACCGGCGATCTCCAAGTTCACGGCGCCCTGCTCGACGACCACGATCTCTGCGACCTTCGTCAGGAACAGCGGCTGGGTGCCGGCCGCGCCGGCGGCGAGCTCCAGCGACCACACCGTGGCCCGGCCCTCGTCGATGAGCAGCCGTCCGGCGACGCCGGCCGCCAGGTGGTGGACGCGCTGGCCGCCGCGCCGGTAGACGCGGTAGCCGGCAGGGCGCGCAGCGTCGGGACCGAAGGGCACGCCGAGGCGCTCCCACACACGGGTCAGCCGTTCGCCCGACAGCCCCCTGACGCCGCGCTCGACCTGCGACAGCGCGCTGGGGGTGACGCCGACGTCACGGGCCAGGCCGGCCTGGGAGATACCACGCGCAAGCCGCTCCGCCCGGATGAGCTCGCCGATCCGCTCACGCGGCGACGGCAGGTGCGCGACGTCGGTCATCGCCCCGGCGTCCAACCGGAAGGTCATGCGCCTGCCGACCGCCCCCTCCGCGCGGCCGTCGGCCTTCACGACAGCGAGCTCCAGCAGGGGGTCGGCAGCGCGCAGTGCGAGCACCACCTGGGTGATCGCCCGCAAGCGCGCGAGGAAGCGGGCGTCGTGGTGCTGCTCCCACACGATCCACAGGGCCACGGGTCCGTGCCGATACAACCGCGGGCAGGCCCACAGGAACAGCTCGAGGGCGGCGTTGGCACCCCAGCGTTGGGCAAGGGCGCTGAGGCTGTCGAACACGTAGAACGTCTCGCTGCCCAGCTCGTCACCCAGTGCCTCGAGCTGCGCCCGGGCGGCGGCGGGCTCGTCCGCGGGCAGCGACTCGACCCGCCCCGCGGCTGCGGTCCCCCGTCCCCCGCTCCAGTCCAGCAGCACGAGACGCCCGGCGTCCCCGGCGGCGCGGGCGGCGTCGGCCCCGGCGTCGGTGGCCTGGACGTAGGCGAGCGGGCGGGTGCCTGCGGCCGCGCGTACGAAGCCCTCGATCACGAACGAGGGGTCGACGCCGTGAGCGACCTGCAGCACGACGTTGTCACCGATCCGCAGCCCGTCGATCAGCTCGTCGATCGGCTCGTGCCCGCACGACAGGGTGCTCAACGGCTACCTCCTCGCCACCGGCGCTCCACGCTACCCGGGGGCAGGGTGCCGTTTGCCTTAGGCGATGAGGTCGACGAGCTCGGCGACCCCCCGTTCGATGCCGTCGGCGAGCACCTCCACGTCGGGCACCCTGTCGTAGTCGGCGGTCACCCCGAAGGTGAGCTGTCCGTCGTAGGAGAAGATCGCCACGCCGGTGCGCAGCCCCTCGCCGATCGGCACGTACGGGTAGGCCGCGAGCATCCGCCGTCCGAGCAGATACAGCGGGTGCTGAGGCCCGGGCACGTTCGTCGTCACGGACGAGACGAAGGGCTGGCCGCTGCGTTGCACGAGCAGCGTCGCCGAGCGCAGGGCAAGCCCGACGAACATGTGCGGGGCCATGCCCGACAGGTCGATGAGCGCCGCCACCGCGACCTCCTCGCCCGACGCCTTCATGTCACGCATCGTGTCGCGCACCCGCTCGTAGCGCTCGCGGGCGTCGCTGACGGTCACGGGCAGCGGCACGAACAGGGCGGAGACCCGGTTGTGATACTCGCCCCGCTCGTGCTCCGCACGCAGCGACACCGGCACCATCGTGCGGACCTCCCCGACCTTGTGGAGCTCGCCGCGCTTGGCGAGCAGGTCCCGGTAGCCGGCGGTGATCGCGGCGAGGGCCACGTCGTTGACGGTGCCGCCCAGCGCGCGACGGACCGCCTTCAGCTCGGCCAGGGTGGTGTGCGCGGTGGCCCACCGTCGGTGCGGTCCGATGGGGCCGGTCAGGGAGCACGCCGGCAGCGGCCGGGCGAGACCGGCGAACTCGGCGAGGCCGTGGAGCCCGCTGGCCACACCGCGTGCTGCGGCGCGCGGTCGCCGGGCCGCCGCACGCAGCGCGCGCCACTGCTCGGACGGCCGGGTGAGCAGCTCGGCGGCCGCGTCCCGCAGAAGCGCGACCGGTGAGGGCGTCGGCTGCGGCTGCCAGGTGCCCGGTGGAGCGACCTCCTCCGCGGGGTCGGCGGAGAGGATCGCCGCGAGCAGATCGGTGCCGGCGATGCCATCCACGACGCAGTGATGCACCTTGGTCAGCATCGCCCAGCGGTCCCCCTCGAGACCCTCGATGAACCAGGTCTCCCACAGCGGCCGGCGGCGGTCGAGCTGCTGGCCCATGACCCGGCCCACCAGCTTGCGCAGCTGCGCGAACCCCCCGGGGCGGGGCAGGGCGGTGTGGCGGACGTGGTACTCGAGGTGGAAGTGCGGGTCGTCGACCCAGACCGGCCTCGCAAGGCCGAGCGGCACCGGCTGGAAGCGCTGGCGGTAGCGGGGCACGAACTCCAACCGCGCGCCGATCGCGCCGAGGAGGTCCTGCCAGGCCGGCGGGGGCCCCTCGAACACCCCCACCGAGCCGATGTGCATGTGGTCGGCCTCGTCCTCGACGTGGAGGAACCAGGTGTCCAGTGGCGCCATCCGCTGCATCTGCCGTCCGTTCCCCAGAGAGACCCGTGGTCTTGACGGTCGCAGGATGCAGCACGAACGGCTAGGGCCCGACGGTCCCGGCGACAGGGACGTCCGGCCCCACCCTGGCGGGGCGCGTGGCACTCCCGGTCGGGCGGGGCTCGGCGCGCACGCCTGTGAACGAGCGGCCAGGACGCCCGTAGGCCAGATGGCTCTGTCGGACCGCATAGACGATCAGCCGCGCCCAGAAGGGTGCGGACCTTCGGGTGGGGGGTACGTGGTAGCGGAACGAGCGACCGTGATGGCGGAGGATGCGGTTGAAGCGCGTTTGGAAGTCCGACTGGGTCGACGTCGGGTCGAGCATCGCCTCGAGCTCGTAACCGCGGGCGAAGTTCACTTACGAGTCGCGTCGAGGGTCAGGGCTCGTCGCAGCCGAGTGCACCCGCGACCGCGGCGCAGATGTCATCGAGCGCGTTGTCGTCCACGGTGCCAAGCCGCTTGGTCAGACGTCGCTGCGCGATGGTGTGGATCCCGTCGGCGTTGACCACGGACGCCGCATCGACGCCGGCGTCGGGCTCGATGGGGACCTCGACGGCCAGTCCGCGCGCTTGGGTGGTGACCTCGGCGACGGTGACGTTCGCGCGGACGTCGAGGACGGCATCCCGTGTCAGCACGACGACGGGTCGAGGCTTCTTGCCCACCTCGGCGAGCCAGATCTCACCTCGGATCACGGCTGACCCCAGGCCTCGGCGTCGTCCCACGCGTCGTCCTCGGTCTCAGGCTGGAGCTGGTAGGCCTGCCGGTCAAGTTCCGCGCGGCGGCGCCGCACCGCACGGCGCAGCCCGTCACGAGCGGCAGCGGACAGGTTGATACCGAGCTCGCGGGCCTCTGCCGCGAGCTGGTCGTCGATGACTATGGTGGTGCGCATACCATGAGTATAGCGGCATAGTGCGTAATTCTATGGTGGTTCATGGTGTGCATCGGCGCGTTTGCCGCCGGAGCAGCCGAACCTAGGCGGGGATGAGTGCGAGGACCCGCGCGGGGCTGCCCGACCCACCCGCGATCGGCAGCGGCGCGGCGATGAGCACGCTGCCCGTCGCCGGCAGCCGTGCGAGCTGCTGCAGCTGCGTCAGACCGTACTTGCCGGCGCCGAGCAGGAGCGCATGGCAGGGAAACGGCGGGTCGAACGAGTGCGCCGCGCCCGCGTCGGTGCCTACGGTCTCCACGCCCACCCCGATGATCGGGGCCTCCTCGGCGAGCCAGCGGGCGCACTCGACGGACATGCCGGGCGTGTGCGGGCCGGACTCGTCGGCGTTGAGGAACGCCTCCGCGTCGTCGGAGCGGGCGTCCCAGCCGGTGCGGTACAGCAGCCAGCCGCCGTCGGGCAGCGGGCCGTGCTCGTCCTGCCACGCCTCGAGGTGGGCGACCTCCAGCAGGAAGTCGGGATCCGCCACCACCTCGGCGCTCATGTCGACGACCACGGCGGGGGCGATGAGGTGGCCGAGCGGGATCTCGGCGACGTCGAGCCCGTCCCTGCCCGTCACCCAGTGGACCGGCGCGTCGAAGTGCGTGCCGACGTGCTCACCGGTGTGGATGGTGTTCCAGTACCACGCCGGACCGCGGTCGTCGTAGCGGCTGAGCTCCTCCAGCGCGAAGCCCGGCGTGTTCACGAACGGCTCGGGCAGCTGGATGATCGGCGTGCGCTCGGACAAGGTGGCGGTCAGGTCGACGAGCTCGATGCGTCCGGCGTGCACGCCCGAGAGCAGGTCTTCGAGGACGCCCATGGCTACCTCCGTGGTCAGTGGGCGCGGAAGGCCTCCTCCAGCCACTCCGCGACGACGGTCGGGTCGATCTTGGCGTCCACGACGAGCGGACGCGCGCGGTGGTGCAGCCAGTCGGCGACGCCGTCCAGGTCGTCGGGAGCGCGCACGGTGAGCCCTGCCGCACCGGCCGCGCGCCCGAAGGCGGCGAAGTCGACGTCGCCGAACCGCACGAGGTCCACAGGGTGACCCTGCGGCCCGAAGTGGTGGACCTCGGCACCGTAGGCCGCGTCGTTGTAGACGACGACGAGCACGGGCAGGCGCTCGCGCACGAGCGTCTCCAGCTCACCCAGGGCCATGAGGGCGCCGCCGTCGCCGACGGCAGCGACGGTGAGCCGGTCGGGTCGCGCCACCGCGGCACCGATCGCCGTGCCCAGCCCGAGGCCGATCGACTGGTAGGCCTGGGCGAACACGAACCCGGCCGCGTCGGGGACCTCCAGGTACATCGCCGGCCAGCCCATGAAGTGGCCCGAGTCGACCACGACGGTGCGCTCGGCGGGCAGCACGTCGTCGAGGGCGATCGTCAGGCTGCGCGGGTCGATGTGCTCTCCGGTGCCGCGCTCGTCGTAGGGCACGTGCCGCCAGCGCCCGGCGGCGATGCGGTCGGTGAGGCCGTCCGTCCGGAAGCCCGCGGCGTGGTGCTGGCGACGCGCGAGCTCGGTGTCCAGGGCTCGGGCCGTCTCGGCGGCATCCGCGACGATGCCGACGGTCACCGGCTGGTGGGCCCCGATCTGGTCGCTGTCGAGGTCGACCTGCACGAGCCGGGCGCCGGGGCGGAGCAGGCTGTCGTGGCGGGTGGTCCACATGTTCAGGCTCGCGCCCACCGCGAGGACGCCGTCGGCGTCGCCCAGCAGCGCCGCAGCATCCGGCGCCGCGAACCCGCCCGCGATCCCCAGCGCGTAGGGGTTGCCGGCGAACAACCCGTGCCCGTTCGCGGACGTCGCGAGCACCGCCCCCAGCCGGTCGGCCAGGGCCTCGAGCGGCACGCGCGCGTCGGCCAGCACCGCCCCGCGCCCGGCGATGATGGCGGGACGCTCGGCAGCGGT
>SKPY01000145.1 GCA_007119305.1 Nitriliruptorales bacterium | reverse complement strand
GGCCCGTCCGGGGTGGTCAGGCTGGCGGCGAGCAGCTCGACGTTGCGCCCGCCGCGCGCCACCTCGGTGCTGACGCGCAGCGGCCCGATCGGCACGGGCCGGAGGATCTCGACGGTGATGCGCGCCATGCGCGCGTCGGCGCGCGGGTGCGCGGCCTCCAGCACGTGGGCGATGAGGGCGCACGGCGGACCCGCGTGCTGGGCGCGCTCGTCCCAGGGCCCGCGGGTGTGCTCGGTGGCGACGAAGCCGTCGTCGTCGGGCAGGTAGAAGGCCGGCTCGGGCATCGGCGCGGTCAGGGCAGCTCGCTGATCGGCCGCCGTCCGGCGAAGCCGTCCTCGGGCCAGTGCCACCAGGCGATGCGGTCCTCGCCCGCCTGCCAGCACAGCCAGAACGCCCGGCCGTCCCCGGCGCGTGCGGGGAAGTCGACGAGGCCCCGCTCGAGGTCACGCAGCACGATGCCGTCGGCGGCGAGCTCCGCCACGGCCTCGCGCACCACGTCCGGTGGCGAGTCGGCCGGGCTGCCGTGGCCGTTGCCGCTGGCGCGCTCGCGGGCGGCTTCCGCGTCCGCGCGGACCTCGGCGGTGGCCGCGCGCACCCGCTCGAGCAGCGCTGCTACGCGCGGCAGCGCCGCGTTGGCCTCGTCCAGGGTCCAGTAGCGCACGCCGTGAACCTAGCAGCGCCCGCCCGATGTGCGAACACCGGGCGTATTCGGTAGGCAGTCGTCCCGCGCGCCGAGCCGCGCAGCCCGACCGTGTGCTGCTGAGAGGACCCTCGTGACCGTCGCCGACACCTTCACCGCGCTGCTCGTCGTCGGGCTGCTGCTCGTCGTGGCGAAGGCGGTGCGCAGACGCGTGGCCCTGTTCCGCGCGCTGTTCCTGCCGAGCTCGGTGCTCGCCGGGATCCTCGCGCTGCTCCTCGGCCCGCAAGTCACCGGCTGGGCCGTCGCCACGTTCGGCGGCCCCGCCTGGCTCGCCGGCGGGCTGATCCCCGAGCCGGTCCTGGACGTGTGGGCCGAGCTGCCGGTCCTGCTCATCAGCGTGGTGTTCGCGGCGCTGTTCATCGGCAAGCAGATCCCCGGGCTCGGTGAGATCTGGCGCAAGGCCGGCCCGCAGGTGGCGCTCGGGCAGACCATCGCCTGGGGGCAGTACGTGGTGGGCATCCTCTTGGGCCTCGCGGTGCTGACCCCGGTGTTCGGTCTCGACCCGATGGCCGGGGCGCTGATCGAGATCGGCTTCGAGGGCGGGCACGGGACCGCGGCCGGGCTCAGCGACACCTTCGAGGAGTTCGGGTTCGCCGAGGGCGCGGACCTCGCGCTCGGGCTCGCCACGGTGGGGCTCGTGGCCGGCGTGCTGCTCGGCACGGTGATCGTCAACTGGGGGGTCCGCACCGGCCGGCTCCGGCTGACCGAGGGCGGGGACCCGGTCAGCAGCGCCCGGGACCGCAGCGCCGACAACCTCGAGGAGCTCGACGAGCGGGAGCCCGATCAGCCTGCGGCGGAGGCCAAGTCGACCGACCCGCTGTCGATCCACATCGGCTTCGTGGCGGTCGGCATCGGGCTCGGATGGGTGCTCCAGCAGGGCCTCGTCGTGCTCGAGCAGGCCACGTGGGGCGGTGCAGACGGGTTCGAGCTGCTCGTCCACATCCCTCTGTTCCCGCTCGCGATGATCGGTGGCGTGGTGCTGCAGCTCGCGCTGGACCGGATGGACCGCGCGGAGCTCGTCGACCGGCGGCTCATCAACCGCCTCTCGGGCGCGTCGCTCGACATCATCATCGTGGCCGCCCTCGGCACCCTCTCGCTCGAGGCGCTCGGGGGCAACATCGGCGCGTTCACGCTGCTCGCCGTCGCCGGCATCGTCTGGAACGTCGGCGCGTTCCTGCTGCTCGCCCCCCGCATCGTGCCGGACCACCCCTACGAGCGCGGGCTGGGCGACTTCGGCCAGTCCATGGGGATGACCGTCACCGGCCTGCTGCTCATGCGCATCGCCGACCCGGCGAACCGCTCGGGCGGGCTCGAGGCGTTCGGCTACAAGCAGCTCATGTTCGAGCCGGTCGTCGGCGGGGGCCTGTTCACCGCAGCGTCCGTGCCGCTGATCGCCCAGCTCGGCCCGGGCTGGGTGCTTGCGATCACCGGGGTCGCCCTCGTCGTGTGGCTCGCCGTCGGGCTGCTCGTCTTCGGGCGCCAGCGGGCGGGCAGCCCCGCCTGACGCCGCCTGCCGTGCCGGCATCTCCCTGAGCAGCGCGCCGGTGAGGCGAGGAGCGGGCCGGACCGCCGGGAGACCCCGGCGCAAGGGCCGTTGGACTCTGGTGCCGCGCTCGGCGCCGGTCCTTGATCGAGTCGCGACCGGACATCTCGAGCACCGAGGGTGCCATGCGGCACGAGGTGCAGCTCATCACCTACGCGGATCGGTTGGGCGGGACGATCGGCGGCCTCACCGACCTGCTCGAGGGCCCGCTCGCGGGCCTGTTCGGCGGTGTGCACCTGCTGCCGTTCTACACACCGATCGACGGGGCCGACGCCGGGTTCGACCCGACGGATCACACCCAGGTCGACCCGCGGCTGGGGACGTGGGACGACGTCGCGCCTGAGCCGTGCGGTGGATGTCATGGCCGATCTCATCGTGAACCACATGTCCACGCGCTCAGCGCAGTTCCAGGACTTCCTCGCGCACGGCGAGCGCTCCGCATTCGCGGGCATGTTCCTCACGTTCGACCGGGTCTTCCCGGACGGCGCCACCGAGCGCGATCTCCTGCGCCTGTACCGGCCGCGGCCCGGGCTACCGCTCACCGACGTCACCTTCGCCGATCGCACGCGGCGGATCATGCGGACGACGTTCACGAGTGCGCAGGTCGACCTCGACGTCGGCCACCCGGCAACGATCGCCTACCTGCAGTCGGTCCTTGACCGCTTCGCCGCAGCCGGGGTGCGCAGCGCCCGGCTCGACGCCGTCGGCTACGCGGTGAAGACGCCCGGCAACGACCTGCTTCGTCACGCCCGAGACGTACCAGTTCGTCCACGATCTGCGCTCCTGGGCAGCCGAGCGGGGCATCGAGGTGCTGGTCGAGATCCACTCGCACTACGCACAGCAGTTCGCGATGGCCGCCACGTGGACCGCGTCTACGACTTCGCGCTCTCCCCGCTCGTGCTCCACGGGCTCTTCACCGGGGATGCGGGGCCCTTGCGGCGCTGGCTCGAGATCCGGCCCACCAACGCCGTCACCGTCCTCGACACGCACGACGGCATCGGCGTGCACGACGTCGGCCGCGACGTCACGGACCCGCAGCGCGCCGGCCTGCTGGAGGAGGAGCAGATCGACGCCCTCGTCGAGCGGATCTTCGACAACACGAAGGGCGCGAGCCGCACGACCACAGGCACGGCCGCTTCGAACGTGGACCTGTACCAGGTGAACTCGACGTACTACGACGCCGTCGCCCGCGACGACCGTGCCTACCTGCTGGCGCGGCTGCTGCAGTTCTTCACGCCCGGCATCCCGCAGGTCTACTACGTCGGGCTGCTCGCTGGCGAGAACGACATGAAGCTGTTGGCCTCGAGCGGCGTCGGGCGCGACATCAACCGCCACCGCTACCCGCCCGCCGAGGTCGAGGCGACGCTCGAGCGGCCGGTCGTGCAGGACCTGCTCGCCCTGATCCGGTTCCGCAACGCCCATCCCGCCTTTGCCGGCGCGTGGCGGTGCAGCTCCGAGGGGCGCAGCGAGCTCTCCATGCGCTGACGCCAGGGCGCGCACGAGGCGGCGCTGACGGCGAACCTGGCCTCGGGGGCCTTCGAGGTGTCGTTCACCGACGAGGGCAGACGCCGCAGGGTCACCGAGCTCGGGGGCCTCGCTGCGTAGCCCGCCAGGGCGTGTTGGGGGCGGCCGTCTCGAACTGGCGCTGCGCGCGCGGTGGGTGAGGTCGGTAAGGGGGCGGTGACGCCACGGTGACGGCGGGCTGCCAGGCTCCCCGTCACGCGCGCCGCAGACGGGCCGTTGCACGGAGGCCGCGGAGCCAGGGTGAAGGGAAACGGCCATGACATTCCGCATCCGGTGGTCGTTCGACGCCACGGTGTCCGACGACTCGTCGGTGTCGTTCGCCCGCGTGCTGCAGGTGGACGCCATCGACCGCATCGTCAAGTCCCTCGACGCCGGCGAGTCGGTCACGGCGCAGGTGCAACCCAGCGCCGCCGCCGACGTCCGGCTGCTCGTCATCACCGCAACGGCGTACGGGGCGGACCTGACGTACCGGGTCGGCGCGTCGACACAGGACATCGCGCTCGACGCCCCGCACATCTTCGCCGGCGCGGGGATGATCGGCCGCCTTCCGAGCGCGCCGAACGAGTTCGCGTTCACCAACGGCCTCACCGATGCGGTCACGGTGACGGTGCTCGTCGGTCGCACCGCGTGAGACGACCCGACCCCACAGGAGGAGGCAGCACATGCCGGTGACCCCCACCTACCCCGGTGTGTACATCCAGGAGGTCCCGAGCGGCGTCCGCACGATCGTCGGGGTGGCGACCTCGACGGCGGCGTTCGTCGGCTACTTCCGCCGCGGTCCGCTCGACGTCGCCGTGCGCGTGTTCAGCCCCGGCGACGTCACACGCGAGTTCGGCGACCTGCACCCCGACAGCGCCGCCGGCTACGGGCTCCGGCAGTTCTTCGCCAACGGCGGCGGCGAGGCCTACGTCGTGCGGGTGGCGTCCGGCGCGCCGCGGGCAGCCCGCATCACGCTCCAGGACGAGTCCGGCGCCGACGTGCTGGTGGCGGTCGCCGGCCGCGAGTGGCGGGGCGCCTCGGTCGAGGACCCTGGCACGTGGGGGTCGAACCTGCGCGTGGAGGTCGACTACGCCACCCGCGACCCGTCCGACGAGGAGCTGTTCAACCTGCGGGTCGCGGAGGTCGAGACCGTCGGCGGGCGCCAGGCGCTCGTCCGTGCCGAGACCTTCGCGAACTGCAGCACCGACCCCGACAGCCCCGACCACGCGCTCGCGAAGGTCAACGGCGGCTCGAAGCTCGTCCAGCTCTCCCCGGTGGGCGGCGGGGACTTCGCGCGCCCCGCGGCGACCGGCACCACCGGCCAGGACCCGAGCGGCGACTCGGTCGCCAACGGCGACACCCTCGACGTGACGGTGAACGGTCAGACGATCACCGCGGCCCTCGCGCTCCAGGCGGCGACCGCCGACCTCGCCGTCCTGCGGGGGGCGCTCGAGCGGGCGCTGCACGCCGCGGGCGCGGCGACCCCGACCCCGAACCCGCTGCTCCGTGGCGCGCGCGTCGAGGTCGTCGGCGGCCGCCTGCGGGTGCTTGCCGGCCGGGGTGCGCCGGGCTTCACCGGCGAGGAGGTCCTCACGTTCGCTGAGGACGGCGGCACGACCGGCGCGGCGCTCGGGCTCGTCGGCGGCGGCGTCGTCGCGAACGTCCAGCAGTACGTCCTCGACAGCCCGACCGACGTCGGCTTCCAGACCGGTCGGGACGCGACCGAGGCCGCCGACGACGGCGACCCGCCGGACGCCGACGCGCTCCGCGGCGACTTCGGCGACAAGACGGGGATGTACGCGCTGCGCGACGTCGACCTGTACAACATCCTCTGCTTGCCCGCGGCCGCGAACCTCGGCGACGACGACCTCGCCGCCGTCTACAGCGACGCCATCACGTTCTGCGAGGCCGAGCGCGCGTTCCTCCTCGTCGACATCCCCGAGGGGATCGACGACGTCCAGCAGATGTCCGACTGGCTCGACGCCCGCGGCATCCGCCACCGCAACGCCGCCGTGTACTTCCCGCGTCTGCGGATCCCCGACCCGCTGAACGACAACCGGCCGCGGAGCGTCGCGGCGAGTGGCACGGTCGCCGGTCTGTACGCCCGCACCGACAGCACCCGGGGCGTGTGGAAGGCCCCGGCCGGCCTCGAGGCCACCCTGCGCGGCGTGCAGGATCTCGGCGCGGTGCTCACCGACCAGGAGAACGGCGTCCTCAACCCGCTCGGCATCAACGTCTTCCGCCGCTTCCCCGTCTACGGCCGGGTCGCGTGGGGCGCCCGCACCCTCGACGGCGCGGACGCGCTCGCGTCGGAGTGGAAGTACGTCCCCGTGCGCCGCCTCGCGCTGTTCCTCGAAGAGAGCCTGTACCGGGGGCTGCAGTGGGCCGTGTTCGAGCCGAACGACGAGCCGCTGTGGTCCCAGATCCGCATGAACGTCGGCGCGTTCATGCACGACCGCTTCCGCCAGGGCGCGTTCCAGGGCACGAGCCCGAACGACGCCTACCTCGTCAAGTGCGACAGCGAGACGACCACCCAGAGCGACATCGACCAGGGCATCGTCAACGTGGTCGTGGGGTTCGCGCCGCTCAAGCCCGCCGAGTTCGTGATCATCCGCATCCAGCAGCTGGCCGGCCAGGCCCAGACCTAGAGGAGGCAGCCATGGCGCAGTTCTCCGTGAACGCCTCGCGCTTCGACCCGTACAAGAACTTCAAGTTCCGGGTGCGCTGGGACGGACGCCACGTCGCCGGGATCAGCAAGGTCAGCGCCTTGCGGCGCACCACCGAGGTGGTCGAGCACCGCGAGGGTGGCGACCCCTCGACGAGCCGCAAGTCCCCCGGGCGGTCGACCTACGAGGCCATCACCCTCGAGCGCGGCGTGACCCACGACCCGGAGTTCGAGCAGTGGGCGAACAAGGTGTGGAACTTCGGTGCCGGCCTGGGTGCCGAGGTGTCCCTCGCGGACTTCCGCAAGGACATCATCATCGACATGTACAACGAGGCGGGGCAGCTCGCGATCAGCTACCTCGTGTTCCGCTGCTGGGTGTCGGAGTTCCAGGCGCTGCCCGAGCTGGACGCGAACGCGAACGCGGTCGCCATCCAGACCTTGAAGCTCGAGAACGAGGGCTGGCAGCGCGACTACGACGTCACCGAGCCCTCGGAGCCGTCCTTCCTCGAGCCCGCGTAGCGGCGATGGACGGCGCCGTCATGGTCCCGCTGACCCACGGCCTGCCCGCCGACGGCGAGCGGTGCCGTGAGGCGTGGCTGCGACCCCTCGACGGCCGCGACGAGGAGGCGCTGGCACGCACCGACGGCCGGGCCGCGGCCGCTCGCGCGAGCGCGCTGCTCGACCGCGTCGTGGAGCGCGTCGGCGCCCTCGAGGGGGTCTCGTCTGCTGCGCTGACCGTCGGTGACCGAGAGCGGCTGCTCTGGCAGGCCCGCAGGCTCGCCTCCGGCGACCGCCTCGACCTCGTGCTCGACTGCCCCGCCTGCACCGGCAAGCTCGACGTGTCGCTCGACCTCTCCGCGTTCGACGGTCCCGTTCCGGGGGGTGTGGGGGACCGGAGCGCCCACCCCGGTGGTGTGCCGACCGAGCAGCGTGAGGAGATCGACGGTCACGTCGTCGGCTTCCGCCTGCCGACCGGGGCGGACCAGGAGGCGGTCGCGGACAGTGCGGCGGACCCGCCGGCGGCGGCCCGGGCGTTGCTCGCCCGCTGCGTGCTCGACGTGGACGGCGCCGTCCCCGACGACGCCGTCCTCGCCCGGCTGGGCGGGGCGCTGGCCGAGCGGATGGCCGCGCTCGACCCCCAGGCGGAGACCCGCGTGGACACGGCCTGTCCGGCGTGCGGCGCAGCCGTGTCGACCTTCGTCGACGCCGGCGCGGTCCTCATCGAGGAGCTGACCCGCTCGGCGCGCTGGCTGCTCGAGGAGGTGCACGCGCTCGCCTGGCACTACCACTGGAGCGAGGCGGACATCCTGGCGCTGACTGCCGCCCGCCGCGGGCGCTACCTCGAGCTCATCGACGTCGCCGTGTCCGCGGGTGGGCGATGACCGGCTACCTCGAGCGGCTTGCCGCCCGCGGGTGGACCGGCTGGCTTGGCCTGCCACAGGCGCCCGTCGCACCGCGGGTTGCCCCCGCGCGCGGCGCGACGGCGGCGCCGATGCCGGGCGTCG
>SKPY01000070.1 GCA_007119305.1 Nitriliruptorales bacterium | reverse complement strand
GGTTTCCTAAACCGCGAGTCGCAGGTTCGATTCCTGCCGGGGGCGCCAGACCGGACGGCACTCCTAGTCCCGGTACAGCTCGTCGATCAGGTCGGCGTACTTGGCGTGGATGACCGACCGCCTCAGCTTCATCGTGGGGGTCAGCTCCTCGCTCTCGGGGGTCCACTCCTGCGGCAGGATCGCGAACCGCTTGACCTGCTCGACCTGAGCCAGGCGCTCGTTGGCCTGGTCGACGGCGCGCTGCACCTCGGCGACGACCCGCTCATCCGCGGCGAAGCTCGCGATGTCGCTGTAGTCGATGCCGTTCCTGGCGGCCCACTCAGGGGCGCTCTCGGCGTCGAGCACGATGAGCGCGGACACGAACCTCCGCTGGTCGCCGAGCGCGCAGACCTGACCGATCAGTGGATGCTGCTTGATCGCCGCTTCGATGTTGTTCGGGGAGAGGTTCTTGCCCCCAGCGGTGATGAGGATCTCCTTCTTGCGCCCGGTGATCGACAGGTACCCGTCCGCGTCGATCGCGCCCAGGTCACCGGTGTGCAGCCATCCCTCCTCGTCGACCGCCGCGAGGGTCGCGTCCTCGTCGTTGTAGTAGCCGGCCATGATGTTGCCGCCCCGCGCGAGGACCTCGCCGTCGTCCGCAAGGCTGACCTCCACGCCGGGGATCGCCTCCCCCACCGTGCCGATCCGCAGGCGGCCCGGACGGTTGGCGTTGGTCACCGCGGTCGTCTCCGTCATCCCGTACGCCTCGTGGATCGGCAGGCCGAGCCCCGCGAAGAACTCGATGAGGTCGGGCGCGAGCGGCGCGGCCCCGCTGATCGCGATCTCGCACTGGTCGAGGCCGAGGCGCTCCCGGATCTTGGCGTAGACGAGCCGTTCGAACAGCAGGCGCCGCAGCCGGAGACCGAGCGGGACCGGCCGGCCCGCCTGCTCGCAGCGCACCGCCTCGCGTCCTGCCCGGAACGCGGCGAGCGCGATCCCCCGCTTGCGCTCGTTGGGCTCGGCCTCCACGGTCGCCAGGAGCCGGCTTTGGATCTTCTCCCACACGCGCGGTACGGCCAGGAACGCTTGAGGCCGGGCCGCCTGCACCACCTCGATGGCCTCCGCCGGGTCCGGTGCGAAGTACACCAACCCCGCCTTCTGCAGATGCAGGTAGTGGCTGAACGCCCGCTCGGCCACATGCGCGAGCGGTAGGTAGCTGATGCCGCGCAGGTGCGTCGGCAGGTCGATGAAGCGCTCGACGCTCGCGAGCTCCCACAGCACGTTGTGGTGCGTGATCACGACACCCTTGGGCGGCCCGGTCGTGCCCGAGGTGTAGATGAGCGTCGCCGGGTCGTCCGGCGACAGCTCGCGCCAGGCGGCGGGGAAGTCCTCGGGCTGCTCAGCTCGGGCGGCGCGTCCCCGGCTGATGAGCTCCTCCCACGAGAGCGCCCACTCGCGCCCGTCGTAGTCGGCGGCGTCCTCGACGAGCACCACGTGCTCCAAAGCTGGGAGGTCGGCCTTCACCTGCTCCAGGCGCGTCGCGAAGTCACGGTTCTCGACGACCGCGACCTTCGCGCCGCAGTCGCTTGCGATGTAGGCGATCTGCTCGGACGTGAGCGTGTTGTAGATGCTCACGGGCGTCGCAGCCGCGTGCATGGCTCCCCCGTCAGCGATGACGTGCTCGGGGCGGTTCGCGAGCATCAAGGCGACGAAGTCGCCGTGGCCCACCCCGAGCGCTCGCAGCCCCAGTGCGACGTCTGCCACCTGGTCGCGGTACTCCCACCACGACAGCGTCCGCCACACCCCGCCCGCCCGCCAGTTGAGCGCCGTGCGCGACGCGTGCTCGGTCGCGTTGCGTTCGTACAGGTCGCACAGCGTGCGGCCCGTGATCTCCGCCTCCATGGCCCGACGCACCGCTGCGATATCGGTTCCCGACATGGCGCTGCCTCTCCTTCGTGCCTGGCCGCGAGCCTAGTGCCTGCGGTGAGTGCCGAGGACGGTTTCCGGTCCACCTGGCGGACCCCGCGCCCGGCCCGGCCCTCAGCGGCGGCCAGGGACCGGTGCGCGCTCCGGCGTCACAGCGTCCGCAGCCAGCGAACCCCGTAGGGATCGACGGGCACATCGAGGGTGCCATCAGCCTCGGCGACGTGCTCGGTGCCATCACAGAGATCGACATAGCGTCGCCCCGGGTCGAGTCCCTGGTCAGGACGCACGCGAAAGCGCGCGCCGCGTCCGCCCACGTCGTGCACGCAGACCACGGAGTGCTGGCCATCGCATGCGGTGCGCTGGAACGCCACGTGCGCGGGGCTGGCGGGCAGCACCTGCTGGGGCGCGCTCGGGTGGAACGCCGGCTCGACGATCCTCGCGCTCATCCGCGTGCGCATGCGGGACAGCACCTGCGAGCGGCGCGACCCAGGATCGCTCAGCTGCGCCTCCAGCGCAGACAGGGCCAGACGCTGGCGGTTGATGACCCGAGGGCGGCCCGTGTGGTGCACCCCGTCGACCCAGTTGCGGCTGCCGAACATGGCGTGGAAGTAGATCGCCGGCATGCCCGCCAGCGCGAGCAGGATCGACTGCGCCGCCATGAATCTGTCGAGCTGGCGCTCCAGCGGCTCGCCGGCGTTCGGCGCGTTCAACGCGTCGAAGAACACCGTGTTGAGCTCGTACGGGGACTTGGAACCGTCGGGCTCGGTGCGGTAGGAGACGTTGCCGCCCTCTGCCTCGACCGCCCGGCACAGCGCCGCGACCTCGGAGTCGGACAGCAGACCCTCGACCGGACGCAGCCCGATGCCGTCGTGGCCGCCGAGGAAGTTGAAGAACGTCGTCTGCGCCGATGGTGTGCGCAGGCTCGCCAGCCACTCGAGCATGCGCTGCGCGTCGCCGGAGCGGAACGCGGCCAGCGTGAGCGGGGGCAGCGCGAACTGGTAGACGAGATGCGCCTCGTCGGTGCCGTCACCCAGGTACAACAGGTTCTCGGTGTGCGGCACGTTCGTCTCGGTGATGAGCAGGGTGCCGGGCGCCACCGCGTCCAGCACGGTCCGCCACAGCTTGACGACCTCGTGGGTCTCGGGCAGGTGCACGCACGGCGTGCCGAGGCGTTTCCACAGGAACGCGATCGCGTCGAGGCGCAGCATGCCCGCCCCGTGCGCGACGTAGCCGAGGAGCACCTCGGTCACGCGCACCAGCACCTCGGGGTTGGCGTAGTTGAGATCGACCTGGTCCGGGCTGAACGTCGTCCACACCCAGCGCTCGCCGCTGCCAGCCGCCACCCGGGTGAGCAGCGGTGAGGTGCGCGGACGCGTCACCTGCCCCACGTCCGTGGCCGGGTCGAGCTCGAGGTAGAAGTCCTCGAAGCGCGGGTCGCCGTACACCCACCCGAGGAACCACGGGCTCGAGGCCGAGGTGTGGTTCACCACTGCATCGAGCATCAGGCGGAAGCTCGACGCGAGCTGCTCCACGTGGCGCCAGTCGCCGAGCACCGGGTCCACCTGCGTGTAGTCGATGACGGCGAACCCGTCATCCGAGCTGGAGGGGTAGTGCGGCAGCAGGTGCAGGCCGGTCAGCACCCGCCCGAGGTGGGCGTTCAGGAAGTGGCGCAGCGTCTCGAGGGGCGGGCGCCCGGGCTCGCGCACCTGGTCGCCGTAGGTGATGAGCACGACGTCCGTCTCGTCGAACAGCCCCTGCCGGGGGATCGCGATGAGTGGGTTCTCCGCCCGGAACCCCTCGACGAGGTCGAGCAGCCTCGGCAGCGTCGTGTCGACCTGAGCGGCCGGGTAGAGCACCTTGAGGTGGGCGCGCAGCCGGTTGGCGAGGTCCCGCGACAGGCTGGTCTGGTCGGTGGCGGTGGTCATCGGCGTTCACCCTACCCGCGCAACCCTGCAGCACCACGGTCAGGACCGCAAGCGGCTGGCCGGCCCCGCCGCGGCAGCGGCCGTTCCGGGCGCAGCCGGAGGCTTGATGAAAGCGCTGTCACGTCCTACGTTCATGTCCCGACGGCACGGTGGATGGACACGATGACAGCGAGCATCGGAGATGTCGCAGCCCGCGCGGGCGTATCCGTGGCGACGGTGAGCCGGGCGCTGCGCGGACTCCCCAACGTCGCGCCCTCCACCCGCGCCCGTGTTCTTGCCGCGGCGTCCGACCTCCAGTACGTCGTGGACCCCCACGCGTCGCGGCTGGCCGCGGGCAAGACCCGGACGATGGGCATGATCGTCCCGCTGTTCACCCAGTGGTTCTTCACCCAGGTCGTCTCCGGCGCCGAAGCGGTGCTCGCGGCCTCGGGCTACGACGTGCTCCTGTACAACGTCGGATCCCCGACCAGCCGGGAGCGGGTGCTCACCGACCTGTCGTTTCGCAAGCGGGTCGACGGCGTGATCGTGATCGACCTCCCTCTCACCGAGGAACAGGAGCGGCGCCTGGAGCGCCTCGACCTTCCCGTGGTGTTGGTGGGCATCCCCTCGGTCCGCTTCCCCAACGTCACGATCGACAACCTCATGGCCGCGCGCACCGCAACCCGCCACCTCGTCAACCTCGGCCACGAGCACATCGGGCTCATCTCCGGGATGCCCGACGACCCGCTGCGGTTCCGCGCTCCGCTCGAACGGCGCACCGGCTACCGCCAGGTGCTCATGGAGGCGGGGCTCGAGGTGCGTGACGAGCTCGACGTGCCCGGCAACTTCTCGATGCGGGGTGGGGCAGAGGCGATGGCCCAGCTGCTCGGGGTCGAGCACCCCCCGAGCGCGGTCTTCGCGGAGTCCGACGAGATGGCCATCGGGGCGCTGAAGACCGTCCGGGATGCGGGGCTGCGCGTGCCCGACGACGTCTCGATCGTCGGCTTCGACGACCACGAGGTCGCCGAGTACGTGGGGCTGACCACGGTCAGCCAACCGGTGAGCGACCAGGGCGAGGTCGCCGCCGGCCTGCTCCTCGACCGCGTCCAGGCGGACCAGGAGGCGAGCCCGCCGAGCGTGGTGCTGCCGACCAAGCTCGTGGTGCGCACCACCACCGGCCCGCGGCGGGGTGCGCGCAGCGGTCAACTGACCCGGTTTGGATGAGCCACCGGTCCCGAACACGACCAATACCCCTTGCGGAAACCAACGACTGCCCGGCATCATCGAGAGCACGCGGCCGCGGGACGCCGGTAACCGGCCGCGACGACGAGCCAACGCGAGGAGCCCCGATGGCCAGGATCGAGTTCGACGGCATCTGGAAGCGCTTTCCTGACGGCACCGAGGCCGTGAAGGACATGAACCTGCAGATCGACGACGGCGAGTTCGTGATCCTCGTGGGCCCGTCGGGCTGCGGGAAGTCAACCGCCCTGCGCATGGTGGCAGGCCTGGAGGAGATCACCGACGGCAAGATGATCATCGGCGACCGGGTCGTGAACGACCTGTCGCCCAAAGAGCGGGACATCGCGATGGTCTTCCAGAGCTACGCCCTCTACCCCCACATGTCGGTGGCTGACAACATGGGCTTCGCCTTGAAGCTCGCCAAGGTGCCGAAGTCCGAGATCGAGAAGCGGGTCAAGGAGGCCGGCGAGATCCTCGACCTCACCGAGTTCCTGCACCGCAAGCCGAAGGCCCTGTCGGGCGGTCAGCGCCAGCGCGTGGCGATGGGCCGCGCGATCGTGCGCAACCCCCAGGCGTTCCTCATGGACGAGCCGCTGTCCAACCTCGACGCGAAGCTGCGTGTGGCGATGCGTGCGGAGATCGCCGAGCTGCAGAACCGCCTGGGGGTCACGACCCTGTACGTGACCCACGACCAGGTCGAGGCGATGACGATGGGCGACCGCGTCGCCGTGCTCAAGCGGGGCAACCTCGAGCAGGTGGCGACGCCCCAGCAGCTCTACGACCACCCCGACAACCTCTTCGTGGCAGGCTTCATCGGCTCCCCGGCTATGAACATGTGCGAGGCGGACATCGCCGAGGACGGTGGGGTCCTGTACGTGAAGATGGGCACGCTCACCGCGCTGCGCATCCCCGACGAGAGCCTCGAGCGCTACCCGAGGGTGCGTGACTACGCCGGCCGCCGGGTCGCCGTCGGCCTGCGTCCCGAGCACTTCTTCCGCGCCGACGCCTCGACCCCGGACGACCAGAAGATGCCTGAGCGCAACGTCATCCTCGTCGAGCTGCTCGGCGCCGACGTGCTCGTCCACTTCGGTACGAGCGCCCCGCCCATCATCAGCGAGGACATGCGCGAGGCCATCGACGACGAGGAGGCCTTCGCCGAGCTCGAGCGGACCGCCAAGGAGGGTGGGCAGCAGTGGATCGCCCGCCTCGATCCGCAGGTCGCGCCCAAGAGCAGCGAGAAGGTGGATCTCGGCTTCGAGACTCGGCACCTGCACTTCTTCGATCTGGAAGACGGCGCCGCGCTGCGCTGACCGAGGGTCCCGGATGAAGACGGACCAATGCCCCATTGACGGGTCTCCTACCGCTGTGGTTGGGTGGGGGCTGTAAGCGGTTACACCCCTGCCGCGATGAGATGGAGGGCACCGTGAGATTGCGCAAGAAGTGGTTTTACTGGTTGCCGCTGCTGGCGGTCCTGGCCCTGGTGGCCGCAGCGTGCAACGGCGAGGCCGACCCGGACGCGCCCGGAGAGGTGAGCGTGATGAGCGCGTTCACCGGCGACGAGGCGGACCTGTTCCGCGAGTCGATCGCCGCCTTCGAGGAGGAGACCGGCATCGACGTCGACTACGAGCCCGCCGACGGGTTCGAGACGGTCATCCAGACGCGGGTGGAGGGTGGCAACCCGCCCGACATCGCGATGTTCCCCCAGCCCGGGCTGCTGATGGACATCGTGGAGCAGACCGACGCGGCCCCGCTGTCGGAGTTCATGGACATCGACGAGCTCGAAGACACGATGGCGCAGGGCTTCCTCGACGCCACGCGGGACGAGGACGGGGAGGCCTACGGCCTGCCGATGCGCCTGGCGAACAAGAGCCTGCTGTGGTACCCCGTGCCCCAGTTCGAGGAGGCCGGGTACTCCATCCCCGAGACCCAGGAGGAGATGATCGAGCTCGAGGAGCAGATCCGCGCCGACGGCCACGTTCCCTGGTGCCTCGGCATGGAGTCCGGCGACGCCACCGGCTGGGTCGGCACCGACTGGGTCGAGGAGTACATGCTGCGCCTCCACGACGCGGAGGTCTACGACGCCTGGGTCGAGGGCGAGCAGCCGTTCGACTCCCCCGAGGTCCAGGAGGCGTTCGAGTGGTTCGGGCGCGTGTGGCAGGAGGAGGGCAACGTCGTCGGTGGCACCGACGGGCTCATCAACATCCCGTTCGGCGAGTCGCCCAACGTGATGTTCGACGACGAACCGGGCTGCTACCTCCACCGCCAGGGCAACTTCGTCACCGGGTTCTTCCCGCCGGACGTGCAGGAGGACCTCGACGCGCACGTCGGGGTGGCCTTCTTCCCGCCCTTCGAGGGTGAGGACAGCCCGATCCTGGCCGGTGGCGACCTCGCGCTCATGATCAACGACACCGAAGAGGCCCGCGCGTTCATGGAGTACATGGCGCAGCCGCAGTTCGGCGAGGAGTGGGCCGCAGAGGGCGGCTGGCTGTCACCCAACGTCGACTTCGACCCGAGCGTGTACCCCGACGAGGTGCACCGGCAGATGCACCAGACGGCGGTGGATGCGGACGTCATCCGCTTCGACGCCTCTGACATGATGCCCGGCGCCGTCGGCACCGGCTCGTTCTGGTCGGGCATCGTCGACTGGGTGGGCGGCCGCCGCGACCTCGACGAGGTGCTGGAGTTCATCGACGGCACCTGGCCGAACTAGACAACCGCATCGACAGGCGCGGGTCCGGGGCGGCTGGCTGAGTCCCCCGGACCCGCGGGAACCGAGAGGAGCCGCGGATGGCCAGGCTGATGAGCGGGGTGCTGGCGATCATCGTCGGGGTCGGCGGGATCGTGGTCCTGTTCTGGGCGCTCAACAAGCTCGTCGAGG
>SKPY01000058.1 GCA_007119305.1 Nitriliruptorales bacterium | reverse complement strand
GGACGGATCCGGGTGGTCGTGTCGGACGCCGCCGCCGCCGAGCAGGCCATCCCGCGCCTGCTCGCCGAGCACGACGCGAAGCTGGTCGCGTTCAACCCGGCCACCGACCTCGAAGCCGCGTTCCTGGAGCTGACGACATGACCGGCCGCACCCGCACCACCGCGCCGATGACGCTGTGGCGGCTCGAGCGCGTCCGTCTGCTCCGCACCCACCGGTGGATGATCCTGTTCGGGGTGTTCGCGCTGACCGGAGTGCTGGGGGCGCTGGGGGCGCGCTACATGAACGAGCTCGTGGAGCGCTTCGCCGGCGAGGTGACGATCGTCGCGCCCGACCCGCGCCCGGTCGACGGCATCATCCAGTTCGTGAGCAACGCCACCCAGCTCGGCGTGCTCGCGGTCGTCGTCGTGGCAGCAGGGGCGCTCACCGTCGACGCCAAACCCGAGCTGGCCGCGTTCCTGCGCACGAAGGTCACCCGGGCCGCCATCCTGCTCGTGCCTGCCTACACGGTGACCGCGGTCGCAACGGTCGCGGCGCTCGTCGTCGGCACCGCGCTCACGTGGGTGCTCACCGAAGCGCTGATCGGGCCGCTGCCGGCCGGCTCGGTGCTCGTCGGCACGCTGTACGGAGCGCTGTTCTACGCCTTCGCCGTGGCCGTCGTCGCCGCCGTCGCCGGCTACACCCGCGGCCAGGCCGCGACCGTGTTCGGGGCGCTCGGCGCGCTGCTGCTGCTGCCGATCGTCGGGATCATCGACCCGGTCGCCGCCTGGCTGCCCAGCCGGCTGGCCACCGCCGTCGCCGCCCTCGTCGAGGGCGCGCCGGCGGGGGAGTTCACCCGCGCTGCGGTCGTCAGCGTGGTCGCGACCGTCGCGCTGCTCGCGCTGGCCGCTCACCGCCTCGAACGCCGCGAGCTCTGAGCCGCGCTCGCACGCCGAGCGCGTCGGTCGCGCCGCCGCTGCCCGGGCTGACCAGCTCCGGACGCGGGAACGCGTGCGCTTGCAAAATACCTTAGAGGGGTAGGGTATACTGCGGAGCGGTTCGAGACGAGGAGGCACCCATGCGGCGCGCTGAGGCCCCACACGGCGAGCACACCACGCACGGGCGCGCACCCGAGCCCGACCACGCGAACCGCGAGGACCGGCAGGCCGAGCACGCTGGCCACGAAGGTCACGCCGGGCACGGCGACCACGCGGCGATGTTCCGCGACCGCTTCTGGGTGGCGCTGGTGCTGACGGTGCCGATTCTGATCTGGGCCGAGAGCCTGCAGCGCTGGTTCGGGTACACCGCCCCGGTGTTCCCCGGCTCGGAGCTGATCGCGCCGGTGCTCGGCACGGTCGTGTTCGCCTACGGCGGCTGGCCCTTCCTTACCGGTGCGGTGTCAGAGCTGCGGGCACGCGAGCCGGGGATGATGCTGCTGGTCGGCATGGCGATCACCGTCGCGTTCGCCTCCAGCCTCGCCACCACCGTCGGGCTCATCGACCTGGTCGACTTCTGGTGGGAGATGGCGCTGCTCGTCACGGTGATGCTGCTCGGGCACTGGTTGGAGATGCGCGCGCTCGGCCAGGCGCGCGGGGCGCTGGCCGCGCTGGCGGAGCTGCTGCCCGACGAGGCCGAGCGGGTCGGCGACGACGGTGAGCTCGAGCGGGTTCCCGCGAGCGCGCTCGATGTCGGCGACGTCGTGCTCGTGCGCCCGGGCGGCCGGGTGCCCGCCGACGGGGACGTCGTCTCGGGTGAGGCCGAGGTCGACGAGTCGATGATCACCGGCGAGTCCAACCCCGTCGCGCGGGGGGAGGGCGATCGCCTCGTCGCCGGCACGGTCGTCACGGACGCCAGCGTGCGGATCGAGGTCGACGCGGTCGGCGACGACACCGCGCTCGCGGGGATCCAGCGGCTGGTCGAGCAGGCGCAGACCTCCCGCACGAAGGTGCAGGCGCTGGCCGACCGGGCGGCGGCGCTGCTGTTCTACGTCGCGGTGGTCGCCGGTGCGGTGACCCTGGTGGTGTGGCTGGCGCTGGGCCAGATCGACGCCGCGGTGGCGCGCACGATCACCGTGCTCGTCATCGCCTGCCCACACGCCCTGGGCCTCGCGATCCCGCTCGTGACGTCGATCTCCACCTCGCTGTCGGCGCGCAACGGCATCCTCGTCAAGGACCGCCTGGCGCTCGAGCAGATGCGCACGATCGACACCGTGCTGTTCGACAAGACCGGCACGCTCACGCTCGGCGAGCACGCGGTGGCCGACGTCGCCGCCGTCGACGATGCGGGCGAGGCGCTCGCGCTGGCCGCGGCCGTGGAAGCCGACAGCGAGCATCCGCTCGCCCGCGCGATCGTGGCGCACGCCCGCGAGCAGGGCGTTGACGTGCCGGCCGCCGAGGACTTCCGGGCGCTGGCCGGCCGCGGGGTGCAGGCCAGCGTGCGTGGTGAGACCGTGGCGGTCGGGGGGCCGGCGCTGCTGCGCGAGCAGGGCCTTGACGAGCCCGAGGCGCTGGCGGAGGCCGCAGAGGGCTGGCGGCAGCGCGGCGCTGCGGTGCTCTACGTCATCCGCGCCGGCGCGATCGTGGCCGCGCTCGCGCTCGAGGACCAGGTGCGCGAGGAGTCGCGCGAGGCGGTCGCCGCGTTGCGCCGGGCTGGCGTCGAGGTGGCGATGATCACCGGTGATGCCCGCCAGGTCGCCGACGCGGTCGCGGCCGACCTCGACATCGACGAGGTGTTCGCCGAGGTCCTGCCAGAGGACAAGGACAGCGCGGTCGCCAAGCTGCAGGAGCGCGGCAGGAAGGTGGTCATGGTCGGTGACGGCGTGAACGACGCGCCGGCGCTGGCCCGCGCCGACGTGGGCATTGCGATCGGGGCGGGCACCGACGTGGCGATCGAGTCCGCAGGGATCGTGCTGGCCGGCGACGACCCGCGGGGCGTGGTCGCGGTGCGCCATCTGTCACAGCGCAGCTATCGCAAGATGCTGCAGAACCTCGTGTGGGCCGCGGGCTACAACGCCGTGGCGATCCCGCTGGCGGCCGGAGTGCTCGCCTGGGCCGGCTTCGTGCTGCCGATGAGCGTCGGCGCGGCCCTGATGAGCCTGTCGACGATCATCGTGGCCCTGAACGCCCAGCTGCTGCGCGGGGTCGACCTGCGCCCCGGCTCGGTCGCGGTCTGAGAGACGAGGAGGGCGCGGATGCGCGGATACACGCTCAACAAGGACGACTACCAGCGCCGGCTCCGCCGCGTCGAGGGCCAGGTGCGCGGCCTGCAGCGCATGATCGACGAGGACGCCTACTGCGTCGACGTGCTCACGCAGACCAGCGCGATCACCCACGCCTTGCAGAAGGTCGCGCTCGGCCTGCTCGACGAGCACATCCGCCACTGCGTCGCACAGGCGGCCGCAGGTGACGGTGACGCCGAGGCGATGATCACCGAGGCCACGAGGGCGATCGAGCGCCTGATGCGCGCATGACCGCACCGGAGACCCAGCGGGCGGTGACCCGCCGCTACGAGCGCCTGTCCCACATCTACGACGCCTACACGCAGCCGATGGAGTGGATGGGCGGGTCGCGCCGCCGCCGGCGGCTGCTCGCCGGCGCGGCGGGGACCGTGCTCGAGGTCGGCGCCGGCACGGGTGCGAGCCTGCCCCACTACCCCGAGGGGGTGGACCTGGTCGCCCTGGACATCGCCGCCGGCATGCTCGCCCGTGCGCGCCGGCGTGCGGAGCGCGGCGGGGTGGACGTGGGGCTGGTGCAGGGCGACGCGCACCGTCTGCCGTTCGCCGACGGCACCTTCGACACCACCGTGGCGACGTGCGTGTTCTGCTCCGTGGCCGACCCCGTGCGGGGGCTCGCCGAGCTCGCGCGGGTCACCCGCCCGGGGGGCCGGGTGCTGCTGCTCGAGCACGTGCGCCCGCGCAGCCGGCTGCTCGGTCGCCTGTTCGACTGGCTGTCCCCGCTGACCCGCAGGCTGTTCGGCCCCGCGATCAACCGCCGCACCGAGGCCAACGCCCGCGCCGCCGGCCTCGACTTCGTGGCAGTGCGTGCGGAAGGCGTCTGGCGCGAGATCCACGCCCGCCCGGGCAACCCAGCAGCGCGCGACTGACATGAGCGTCTCGGCCGACAGCGCGGCGACCGTCATGAGCTGATGAGAGGCCGGACAGGACGCCGGCGGCGGCGGTCGGTCGTCCCGCAGACGTCATCGTGGCACCTCGACGGCGATGTGGGTGCCGCCACCGGGGCGGCTGGTGAGCGCCAGGTGTCCACCGACGAGCTCGGCGCGCTCGTGCATCCCGACCAGGCCGAGCTTGCCGGTGTGGACCAGCTCGGCGATGTCGGCCGGGGGCTCGAAGCCGCATCCGTCGTCGCTCACGTCGAGGGTGGCGCGATCGGGATGGAAGGCCAGGGCGATGGTGGCGCGGGTGGCGTGGGCGTGGCGCTCCACGTTGTGTAGGGCGGACTGGGCGATGCGAAACAGAGCGACCTCGGTCTCGGCCGACAGGCGCTGCGGAGGGCCGGCGACGGTGAGCTCGACCTGGAGATCGTTGCGCTCGCGGGCGTCGCCGACGAGGGATTCCAGGGCCGACGCCAGGCCGAGGTCGTCGAGGACCGGGGGGCGCAGGTCGTGGCTGAACCGACGCAGCCCCGTGAGGGTCTGGGCGGTGAGGGCCTGCAGCCGCTGCAGCAGCGACTCGGTCTGCCCGGCCTCGCTGCTCGCGAGGCCGTCGAGCTCGCGGCGGATGGCGACGAGGTTCTGGGCAGCCTCGTCGTGCAGCTCGCGCGAGATGCGCGTGCGCTCCTCCTCCTGGGCCCAGGTGACCAGGCGCGCGTACGAGCGGACACGGTCACGTTCGAGGCCCTGGAGGCGGGCGTTGGCAAGCGCGATGGCGAGCTGGTTGCTGACGCCGACGAGGAGCTGATGGTCATCGTCGCTCAGCGGCCGCGCGGGATTGGCTTGGACGGCGAGCACACCGCTGACGCGCCCGGCCGGACCAGGTTCGGGCAGGTGGGTGTCGAAGGGGACGGTGGTCACGTGCGCATCATGCGGGCGGCGCGGTGGCCCGCCGCCCCCGGGTGGGGCAAGGCGCGCGACACAGGCGCTGAGCGCGCTGCCGTCCTCACGCTCGGGCGGGTGGTGGGCGAGCAGCGACAGGCTGTCGGGCGCGTCGGGGTCGGCGGCGGCGAGGCACGCGGCGTCGAGGTGCAGCACCGTGACCAGGGTCGCCAGCGCTTCATCGATGGTGCGGTCGAGCTCGGCGGTCAGGGTCAGGGTGGCGATGTCGTTGAGGAAGGCGAGCCTGTGGCTCGTAGCCTCGGCGCGCTGCCGCTGGCGCCGCTCCCGTTCGACGGGGACGGCCATGACGACGCCGGCCGCGATGACCACGCCGATGTAGGCGAGCTCAGTGAGCCACTCCAGGTTCTGGTCGTGCCAGATGAGGATGTTGGGCAGCGTCAGCAGCGCCGACCACAGGCCGGTCAGCATGGCCCCTTCGATCCCGTAGCGTAGGCTGGCGTAGGCGATGGGGGCGAGGTAGAGGATCACGGGGACGTGGTGCAGCGCGGGGTGCATCCCCACGGCCAGCTGGTCGGCCCACCACTCGCCGAGGATGTGGAGCGCGGTGACGGCGAGCACGCCGGCCTGGATGACCCAGAACGGCCGTTCCCGCAGCCGCTGGGGGGCGTTGCGGGCCAGTGCCGCGAGGCGAGCAGGCAGCGGGCCTGCGCTCGCCTGGGGTGCGGCTGTCCACCCGGTCATCGCGGAGGTTCCAGATCCTCGAGGTCGAACCAGCCGCGGCGCAGGCCGTGCAGCACGGCTTCCGTCCGCGAGCCGACCTTGAGCTTGTGGAACACCCGACTGAGGTGGGTCTCCACCGTGCGCACGCTCACGCCCAACGTGGCGGCGATGTCTTTGTTGGGCATCCCCGTCGCGGCGAGCTTGAGCGTCTCGTTCTCCCGGTCGGTCAGCGGCAGCTCGGCGAGCTGCCGCGGCGGCCCGCCTCCACGGTCGACCAGCCGCGCCAACACCTTCTGGGTGATCGCCGGGTGCAGCACGGACTCGCCGGCGTGCACCGCCTCGACGGCTTCCACGAGCTGGGAGCCCTCCACGTCCTTGAGCAGGTAGCCGGCGGCGCCGGCGTCGAGCAGCGCGAACACGTACTGGTCGTCATCGTGCACGGTGAGCGCGAGCACGCCGACGTGGGGGTGGGCGGTCTTGATGCGGCCGGTGGCTTCGATCCCGTTGATGCCGGGCATGCCGATGTCGATGATCGCGACGTCGGGGTCGCAGCGCTCCACGGCCGCGATGGCTTCCTCGCCGTCGGCGGCCTCGGCGACGACCGCGATGCGACCGCTGTCCTCCAGGATGCGACGGGTGCCCTGGCGCACGAGCGCGTGATCTTCGGCCAGGACCACGCGGATCGCGTCACCGGCGTGGGGCTGTCGGGACACGCCGCTCGCCTCCGATCTGTCGGTCACCGTGCTGGCGGTGGCGCAATCCCGCCGTCGCCCCGGCCCGGGACGTGGGGTGCAGCCCTGCCCGATCAGCCTAGAAGAAGGCGAGGTCGAGCAGCAGCGCGAGCAACGCCATGCCGCTCCAGGCCAGGACGGTGAACCCGACCAGGAACCCAACCCCGATCAGGGGCAGCCGGACGTCGCGCGGACGGCCGAGGAACCATCCGGCCAGCATCAGGTAGACGGGAGCGAGCACGATCCCGAAGATCAGCACGGGCCCGACTGGCATCTCGGGGGTCATCGTTCCACCGCCTCGAGCTCGATGAGTGGGAGGGCCTTGCTGGCCGCGAGGAAGAACAGCACGACGATCGCAAGCGCACCGGTCACCGACGACAGCTCGACCCAGGAGGGGACATAGGTGCCGGGAACGCCCTCGTACAGCCGGAACGCCGGGTACATCAGCCCCTCGACGACGAACAGCGTCTTCTCGATGTAGATGGCGGTCAGCGGGAGGATGGCGACCGCGACGGTGCGGCCCACGCTGAACAGGCTCGGGGCGAGCACCTGCGTGCCGGCGTGGGCTACCGCCACGACGAGGAGCCCGATGGCCAGCCAGTAGGCCGGGTGGGCGAGCTTGGCCGCAACGGCCGAGCTGATCGTCTCGGGGCCCATGGCCACGCCGGTGATGACCTGCTGCAGCTGCAGCCACAGGAACAGGAGCGCGAACAGGCCCATCCACCGCGACAGGCCGTCGAAGACCCTGTCGTCGATGAGATCGCTCCACCTGAAGGCCTGCCGGAAGACGTAGGCGAGGAGCGTCACCCCCCCGAGCGCGGAGGCGAGCGCGGCGGCGAGGAACTGGGGGCCCTGGGCGGGCCCGAACCAGCCCGGCTGGCCGGGCAGCAGCGCGAACAGCCAGGGGATCACCCCGCCGTGCAGGAACAACGGGGCGAGCACGATCAGCCCGAGCGCCAGCCACCAGGCCATGCGCTCGGCCTTGACGTGCTCGCCGGCCCGGTGGCCGACCAGCAGCAGTCGGTACACGGGCGAGAGGAGGCGGGGCAGCCGGTCTCGCAGCACCGCGAGGTCACTGCGGATCGTGAGGATGAGGTAGGTGGCGGTGAGGGTGAAGTACAGGGTGATGACGATCATGTCCCACGCCAGCGGGGAGGTGCGCATCGTCTGCCCCAGGGTCGGCAGGATGCTCGTCACCACCCGGTCGGGCCGCCCGAGGTGGACGATGATGTAGAGGCCGGCGTTGGCGAGTGCTGCCAGGGTGAGCAGCTCGGCGAGGCGGGCGACGGGCCTGAACGCGTCCATGCGAAACAACCGCACCGCGGCGGAGACGACGATGCCTCCGTGGGCGATGCCGACCCACCAGATGAACGAGCCGACGTAGATGCCCCACGGGATACCGCCGCTCGTGCCCCAGTCGCCGAGGCCGGTGACGACCATGCCGTGGCGCAGCTGGAACGCCCACGCCTGGGCGAACCAGGCCAGCCCGGC
>SKPY01000392.1 GCA_007119305.1 Nitriliruptorales bacterium | reverse complement strand
GGCGGCCGCTACGGCGCCGGCCGCCGGGCCACGACGATGCGGGGGCGGCCGGCGAGGTCTGACACGACCGCCGTGTCGCTGAGCCCGGCGGCACGGCAGCGCGCGGCGCAGGTGCGGGCGCGGCGCTCGTCGACCTCGAGCAGGAGCCAGCCCCGTGGGGCGAGCCATGCCGGAGCAGCGTGGATGAGGCGGTCGCTGACCTCGTGGCCGGTGGGCCCGGCGACCAACGCGAGGTAGGGGTCCCACTCCGCGACCTCGGGCTCGACAGCGGCGAACTCGGCTGCGGCGAGGTAGGGCGGGTTGGACACGAGCACGTCCACGCGACCGCGCAGCTGCGGGTCGACCGGGCGGAGGAGATCGCCCTCGACGACCTCGACCTCGGCACCTGCGCGCTCGGCGTTCTCCCGTGCGAGCGCGACCGCGCCGGGCGCAGCGTCGGTGGCGACCACACGCGCGGCCTGCGCCTCGACCGCGACCGACACCGCGACCGCGCCCGTCCCGGTGCACGGCTCGACCGTCACGCCCCCGGCGGGCAGCCGCTCGATAGCCTCGCCTGCAAGCACCTCGGTCTCCGGGCGTGGGATGAACACGCCCGGCCGCACGACGAGCTCGACATGGCGGAATCCGACCGTGCCGAGGATGAGCTGCAGGGGCTCACGGCTCTCGCGGCGTGCGATGAACTCGGCAAAGGCGTCGTCGAGGGCAGTGGGCATGGGCTCGTGGCTCCGCGCGAGCAGCTCGCCACGCCGCCAGCCGGTCGCGTGGCGGAGCAGCAGCTCCGCGTCGTGCTCGGGCGACGTCACCCCGGCCCGCTCGAGCCGGCGGCGCGCATCGACGAGCACGACCGCGAGGGGCGGCGGCGAGCCCGGCGCGCCGTGTCCCGGCACCGGCGTCCCCGCGCTCGCTGACCGCCGGTCAGCAGGCTGCTCTGACGGTCCGTCCACTCCCCCGCACCTCTAGCCTGCGGCGGCCAGCGTCTCGAGCCGCCGCCGCTGCTCCTCGGCGACGAGGGCCTCGAGCAGCTCGTTCAGGTCGCCGGCCATGACGTCGCCGATGTTGTGCACGGTGAGCCCGATGCGGTGGTCGGTGACACGGCTCTGCGGGAAGTTGTAAGTGCGGATCTTCTCCGAGCGGTCCCCGGTGCCGATCTGGGCGGCCCGGGCGTCCGCGCGCTCCTTGGCGGCCCGCTCCTGCTCGGCCTGGAGCAGCCGGGCGCGCAGGATCCGCAGCGCCTTCTCGCGGTTCTGCAGCTGGGACTTCTCGTCCTGGCACGACACGACGATGCCGGTGGGCAGGTGGGTCATGCGCACCGCCGAGTCGGTCGTGTTGACTGACTGGCCACCCGGCCCCGAGGAGCGGAAGACGTCCACGTCGAGGTCCTTGGCGTCGATGTGCACGTCGACCTCCTCGGCCTCGGGCATCACCGCCACCGACGCCGTGGAGGTGTGGATGCGCCCCCCCGACTCGGTGACGGGGACGCGCTGCACCCGGTGGACGCCCGACTCGTGCTTGAGCTTCGAGTACGCGCCCTGCCCGGTGACCTGGAACACGACCTCTTTCACGCCCCCGACCCCCTGGGGGGAGACGGACAGCTCCTCGACCCTCCAGCCGGCGGCTTCGGCGAAGCGCGTGTACATCCGGTAGAGCTCACCGGCGAACAGGCCGGCTTCGTCGCCGCCCGCGCCGGCGCGGATCTCGACGATGACGTTCTTGTCGTCGAGCGGGTCCTTCGGCAGCAGCAGGAGCTGGAGACGCTCGGCGAGGGCGGCCGCCTGCGCCTCGTGGGCCTCGGCCTCGGCGCGCCAGACGTCCCGCTCGTCGGGGTCGGCCTCCCTCACGAGCTCGCGCGCGGCGCTGGCGTCGCCGACAGCCTGGCGATGCTCCCGGGCGACGCGCACGACCTCGGACAGCTCCGCGTGGCGCTTGGCCGTCGCGCGGTAGCGCTGCGCGTCGGCGAGCACCTCGGGGTCGGCGAGCGCAGCCTCGAGCTCCGCGTGGCTGCGCTCGATCTCCGCCAGCCGCCCCGCGAGCGCGTCGTGGGAGAGCTCGGTGGCGCTCATGGCCGCGTCCCCGCGGCGAGCGGTGCCGCTACGGCCTGCACGTCAGGGCCTCCGCGGCGTCTGGTCCTGCCGCGTGCTCGCGTGCTCGTCGCGCTCGTCGGCCAGGCCGTCGTCGGACGCACCAGCCGACATGGGCAGACCGTAGACCCCCTCAGGTGCCTCGTCGGGGCCCCACACGACCGGCGAGGGCAGGGCCACGGTGCGCCCCTCGAGGTCCGCGCGCGGCACGACCGCCTCGAAGGCGCGGATGGCGACCTCAGCCTGCTCGTCGTCGGCCGGCTTGGTCGTGATGAGCTGCAGCCACAGGCCCGGCTTCATGAGCCCGCGCACGAACCAGTTGTCGAAGCGCGCGCCGAGGCGCAGTCCCTCGTAGGCGAGGCCCGCCACGACCGGGAGCAGCACGATGCGCAGGACGATGTGGTAGACGGCCTTGCCGAGCACGTTCGTGTCCGGGGTCGGCACGATCGCGCCGGCCACGGAGTACACGAGGATGGCGATGAGCATCACCATGATGAGGAAGTTCGTGCCGCAGCGGACGTGCAGCGTCGAGTACTTCTGCACCGCGCTCGGCTCGAGGCGCTCGTCGTGCTCCCAGGCGGCGATCGTGCGGTGCTCTCCCCCGTGGTAGGCGAACACACGCCGGATGTCGGCGAGCGCCGAGATCGCGAGGATGTAGCCGAGGAAGATCACCACGCGGACGAGGCCCTCGATGATGTGGTAGAGCGTCTCGCTGCCGATGCGGTTGTGCAGCGCCGCGAGGCCGAGGTTCGGCACGACGATGAAGACGCCGATGAACAGCAGCAGCGCGGCGATGAGGCTGCCGCCCATCTGCTTCTTCGTGAGCTGCTCGTCCTCCTCGACGGACTGGTTGGCCGAGATCGTGAGGGCCCGTGTGCCGATGCGCAGCGCGTCCACGAGCGCGTACATCCCGCGCAGCATCGGCTTCTTGAACAGCGGCCGGCGCTCCGGGAAGTCGCTGACCGGGTGCCGCTCGAGCCAGATCGCCCCGTCGGGGCGGCGCACTGCCACCGCCCACACCCGCGCGCCACGCATCATGACGCCCTCGATCACCGCCTGGCCACCGTAGAAGTGGCTGGAGCCGTGGGGGGAAGGCAGGTCGTCGTCGCCCGCCGGAGTGGACGCGTGGCCGGGGTCGCGGTCGCTCATGTCGCGGCTCAGGACTTCTTGCCGGTCTTCTGCTCCGCCTCCGCCTTCTTGGCCTGGCTCTTGGCGTAGCGCTGCTTGTAGCGCTCGACGCGCCCGCCGGAGTCCACCAGCTTCTGCTTGCCGGTGTAGAAGGGGTGGCACTGGTTGCACAGCTCGACGCGGATCTGCTCCTGCGTCGCCCGCGTCGTGAACTCCGCTCCGCACGAGCAGCGCACGGTGGCCAGCACGTACTCCGGATGGATTCCCTGCTTCATCACTCGCTCTCTTTCCCTGCAGACGTACGGCAAGCATAGGCGGAGAGGGGCGCCGGGGCTCCGTCGAGGGGGCTGAAGAGACCGGTGGGAGGCAGAACCGCAACGTTGCGTGCTAGTTGCGGGTGCCGCCCCCGAGACGGAGCCCCGGCGCCACTCGTGAGCCTGACGCCCTACGTCTGCAGGTTGCTCTTCTGGATCTGGATCAGGAACTTGTTGTTGCTCTTCGTCGACTTCATCTTGTCGATCAGGAGCTCGAGCGCGCTCGGGCCCTCGAGGGCGTGGAGCACACGCCGGAGCTTCCAGATGATCTCGAGCTCCTCGCGGTCGAGCAGCAGCTCCTCCTTGCGGGTGCCGCTCGCCTCGATGTCGATCGCGGGGAAGATCCGCTTCTGCTCCAGGCGCCGGTCGAGGCGCAGCTCCATGTTGCCGGTGCCCTTGAACTCCTCGAAGATCACCTCGTCCATCTTCGAGCCGGTCTCGATCAGCGCCGTCGCGATGATCGTCAACGAGCCGCCGAACTCGATGTTGCGCGCCGCGCCGAAGAAGCGCTTCGGCGGGTACAGCGCCGTGGAGTCGACACCGCCGGACATGATCCGCCCGCTCGCCGGCGCCGCGAGGTTGTACGCCCGCGACAGCCGGGTGATCGAGTCGAGCAGGATCACGACGTCCTTGCCCCGCTCCACGAGGCGCTTGGCGCGCTCGATGGCCAGCTCCGCGATCTGGGTGTGGTCGTCGGCGGGACGGTCGAAGGTGGAGGCGACGATCTCCCCGGGCACCGAGCGCTCCATGTCGGTGACCTCTTCCGGGCGCTCGTCCACGAGGACGACCATCACGTGGCATTCGGGGTTGTTGTAGGCGATGGCCTGCCCGAGCTCCTTCAGGATCGTCGTCTTGCCGGCCTTCGGGGGGGACACGATGAGGCCGCGCTGGCCCTTCCCGATCGGCGCCATGAGGTCGATGATCCGCATCGAGATAGGCCCGTCGGGCGTCTCGAGCCGCAGCCGGTCGTCGGGGAACAGCGGCGTCATGTCCTTGAAGTCCGGCCGATGCGGCAGCTGGCCGTTCTCACCGGGCTTGACGCCGTTGACCTCCTGGACGTGGTGGAGGGCGGGAACCTTCTCGCTCGACTTCTGCTGGCGGATCGGCCCGGTGACGACGTCACCCCGCCGCAGCCCGTGACGCCGGACCATCGACTGCGAGACGTACACGTCCTTGTCGCCGGGCAGGAAGCCGGTCGTGCGCATGAACCCGTAACCCTCGGGCAGGATGTCGAGCACACCGGTGCGGACCTCGCCAGGCTCGCCCTGGCCATCCGGCTGCTGCTGTGGCTTGCCGCCACCCTGCTGCTGACCCTTGCCCCGGCGCCGCTCACGACGGCTGCGCCGCTTGCGGTTGCCCCCGTCCTGTCCCTGCTGCTGGTCGTCCTTGGCCTGGTCCCTGCCCTGGTCACCCCTGGCCTGGTCACTGCCGCGGTCGCCCTTGGCATCTTCCGGGGCGGGGCTGGCGGGGCTGGCACGCTTCACCTCGACCTCGCCTGACCCGTCGCCGTCGTCGTCGCGCTGACGCTCCTGTTCGGTGCGCTCGCGCGTGCGGGTGCGCACCCGGGCTCGTGTGCGTGCGCTCCCCTGGCGATCGCGGTCGCCCTCGCCGTCTCCCCCAGGCTCGTCCTCGTCCCCAGAAGCGGGGTCGCCGGTGGCCTCGTCGCTGCGGTCACCGTCCGCCCGCCCGCGCGCATCACGCTCGTCACGCACGGACGCTGCGTTCCCGTTGTGGTCGCCTGAGCGCGTCGCCGTGCCCTCCGCGGTGCCTGCCTCGGCAGCGACCGGCATGCCACCCCGCTCGCTGGCGGTGCGCACGATAGCGTCGATGAGCTCGGCCTTCTTGAGTCGCTGATACCCACGCATGTCCAGGTGGGCGGCGATGTCCTTCAGCTCGGCGAGCTGCTTGCGGGCGAGGACACTCGGGTCCATCCAATGCTCCCAGTGAAGATCGTCCGGGGAATGGCCGCTGGATCCCCGACCAGCCGGTCAGCGTGTGACGGATGTGCTCCTCGCCCACCCATCTGACCTGAGCCGTCCGCGCTGCGAAGCGCCAATGCGGAGCGGATTGGTCGTTGCCGCGGATGGATGAGGAGCGGATGCGGGGCCACGACGCGCCGCGGTCCCTGCGGCGAGAGGTGGTGTCCCAGCGGCAACCTACAGCACCGACGATACCACGCTGCTCGCCGCGACGCGCAAACCCTGCGCGGGCCTTCTGGCCGTCACAGCGCGGGCGTGCCGGCGCACGCGGTCACGCCGCGGCGGTCCCAGGCGGTGGGCCACACGCGCCATCCAGCCCCGGCGAGCGTGCCCACCCGCTGCACCGCAGCGCGCGACCCCGCCGCGACGACGGCGAGCACGCTCGGTCCCGCCCCGGACAGACAGGCGGGGATCCCGTCTCCGCGCAACGCCGTGATGAGCTGCCCGCTGGCGGGCATCGCCCCGAGGCGCGCAGGCTCGTGAAGCACGTCGGTCATCGCCTCGACGTCCAACGGAACCATGCCGACCAGCCCCGCGAGGACGGCCGCAACCCGGCCCCCGTTTGCAGCAGCATCGGCCAGCGGGACCGAGTCGGGCAGCAGCCCCCGGGCGGCGTCGGTGGACTGGCGGACCTGCGGCACGCAGACGACCGGGCGCAGCCCCTCGCTGGGTTCCAGCCGGGCGGCGCCTCCGGGTCGACACAGCGTGAGGCCCCCGAGCACCGCAGCAGCGGCGTTGTCGGCATGGCCTTCGAGCTCGCTGGCGAGGGCGATCAGCTCATGTGCGCTCGCCGGCGCCCCCGTGAGCGCACGTCCCAACGCCAGCCCCGCAACCGCCGCAGCCGCCGACGAGCCCAGGCCGCGTTCCAGGGGAATGGGGTTGTCCACCTGCACCGAGACGTCCGGCACGTGCGCGCCGGCCCACTCGCAGAACCCGACCAAGGTGCGCCAGACGAGGTTGTCGTCACCGGACGGCAGCTCGCCCGCGCCGGCTCCCGTGGTGACGACCCGCTGTTCACCGCGGGGCGTGGTGCGGGCCTCGAGGCGCACGTCGAGCGCCACCGCCAGGGCGTCGAAGCCGGGGCCGAGGTTCGCACTGCTCGCAGGCACCGCGACACGGGCGTGGCGAAGCGCCGGGTCTGCCGGTGCGCTCACAGGCCCAGCAGCTCGGCGGCGGCGTCAACGTCGGGCGGGATCGTGGGGGGCGCGGCGGCACCGGCGATCGCCCAGTCCGGCTCCTTCAGACCATTGCCTGTGAGCACACAGACCACGGTCTGACCCGGCTCGAGCTCGCCTGCGTCGGCGAGCTGGAGCAACCCGGCGACGCTCGCCGCCGAGGCCATCTCGCAGAACACCCCTTCGCGGGCGACCCGGCGATACGCCTTCAGGATGTCGCGGTCCGTGACGGCGCGGATGGAGCCGCCGGAGTCCCGGGCAGCATCGAGCGCGGGCTGCCACGACGCCGGGTTGCCGATCCGGATCGCGGTCGCGATCGTCTGTGGCTGCTCGATGCGGTGCCCCTCGACGAGCGGCGCCGCCCCTGCCGCCTGGTAGCCCCGCAGGACCGGCAGCGCGCCGCTCTGTCCAGCCGCGAGGTAGTCGCGGTAGCCCCGCCAGTAGGCCGTGATGTTGCCGGCGTTGCCGACCGGCATCACATGCACGTCGGGCGCACGCCCGAGGAAGTCGCAGATCTCGAACGCGGCGGTCTTCTGCCCTTCGATCCGAAACGGGTTGACCGAGTTGACGAGCTCTACCGGGTACTTCTCGTGCAGGGTCCGGCAGATCTCCAGCGCGAGGTCGAAGTTGCCGTCCACCTGGATCACCGTGGCGCCGTGCACGAGCGCCTGCGCGAGCTTGCCCAGCGCGATCTTGCCGGCGGGGATCAGCACCCCGCAGACGATCCCGGCCTTGGCGGCGTAGGCCGCGGCGCTCGCGCTCGTGTTGCCCGTGGAGGCGCAGAGCACCGCGTGCGCCTGCGCCTCGCACGCCTTCGAGATCGCGAGTGTCATCCCCCGGTCCTTGAACGATCCGGTGGGGTTGGCGCCCTCGTACTTGAGGTGTACGTCGCAGCCCGTCGCCTCGGACAGCGCGCTGGAGTGGATGAGTGGTGTGCCCCCCTCGCGCATCGTCACCACTGGCGTCGCGTCGGTGACCGGCAGCCAGGCGCGGTACTCCTCGATCACCCCCCGCCACTGCCGGTCGGAGCCGCGCGGGTGGCCCGCGACCGACGCCTGCGCGTCGTCGGGCGTCTCGGGGCTGTGCGCGGGGCTGCCGACCATCGCCAGCAGTCTACGCGGCCGGCGCACAGGAGCTCGCGGCGACGGGCCCCAGCGCGCGCCCGGGTCAAGGCGCAGGCCGGACCCGTCGAGGTTCCCAGCGTGGGACGACGTGATCGCACCCGGACGTGGTCAGCGCCGGCACCGCAGGCCGGCCGCTGCCAGCCTGCCGCGCCCCGGCCGCTCACGGCG